>JBEQAM010000008.1:0-9508 GCA_041640375.1 Rehaibacterium sp.
GGCGAGTACGATTTGCGCCCTTTGCCCCCCCCCTCCAGACCTTCATGCGTCCGCTCAGCATTGCCCTGTCCTGCGCGCTGGCCCTGGCCGCTGGCGCAGCCGAGGCCGAGGTCAGCCTCGGCTTCGGTCACGTCGACGAGATCGAAGGCGAGTCCAGCCACCTGTTCACCCTCGCCTACACCACGGCGCACAAGCATCCGTGGGAGTTCATGGCCGGCCACATCGACGGCCGCGACGACGCCGGCGAGCTCAACACGCCGGGCGTCAATTTCGTGTCCGCCTCCAAGCAGCTCCAGTTCGGCCGCTGGTTCGTGAGCGGCGGCATCGCCTGGACCGACTCGGACACCGAGGTGCTTTCCGAGCGCTGGCAGTTCATGACCGGCATCGGCTGGCGCCAGGGACATTTCGGCCTGTCGCTGCGCCACCTGTCCAACGCCAATACCGGTGGTCGCAACCGCGGCGAGAACTTCCTGCTCGCCGAGTACCGGTTCTGACGCACCACCGGCCCGGCCGCACTGGGCGGGAGGGCCGCCGCCCGGCCGAGCCGCGGCGGACGCTGTCCGTCCGCCCCATGCCCGATAGAATGCGACGGTCTTTCGAGCGGAAGTCGGCATGGACCGTTACGAGCGCATCCTCGCCATCCACCGCAGCCTGAAGGCGGCGCGCTATCCGGTGCCGATCCGCCGGCTGATGGATCAGACCGGCTGTTCGCGCGCCACGCTGTATCGCGACATCGCCTTCCTGCGCGATGCGCTGGGCGCGCCGATCGAGAGCGAGGGCGATGGCGCGATCCGCTACCACGCCGAGGAAGGCGAGAAGTTCGAGCTGCCCGGCCTGTGGCTCAGCTCCGACGAACTGCACGCGCTGCTGGCCGCACACCAGCTGCTCGACCGTACCGGCCCGGGCGTGCTGTCCAGCGCGCTGGCCCCGCTCAAGGGCCGCATCGAGGCCCTGCTCGCCCAGCAGGCCGGCGGCAAGCGCTGGCCGGTGGAGCGGGTGCGGGTGATCGCCAGCGGCGTGCGGCGGATGGACGAGCACGCCTTCCGCACCGTCGCCACCACGGTGCTCGAGCGCAGGCGGCTCGAGTTCGACTACCTGGCACGCTCCACCAACGAGCGCACCCATCGCATCGTCTCGCCGCAGCGGCTCACGCATTACCGCGACAACTGGTACCTCGACGCTTTCGACCACGAGCGCGAGGGCCTGCGCAGCTTCGCCCTCGATCGCATCGGCGCCGCCCGCCAGCGCGATGAGGCCGCCGTCGACCTGCCCGAAACCGAGCTCGACCAGCATCTGGCTTCCAGCTACGGCATCTTCTCCGGTCCGCCCAAAGCCTGGGCGACGATCGTGTTCAGCGCCAAGGCGGCGCGCTGGGTGGCCGACGAACGCTGGCATTCCAAGCAGCAGGGCCGCTTTCTGCCCGATGGCCGCTACGAGCTCAAGTTGCCCTACAGCCATTCCAGGGAGCTGCTGATGGACGTGCTGCGCTACGGCGCCGACGCCGAGGTGATCGAGCCGCTCGCGCTGCGTCAGCAGGCGCGCACCATGCTGCAGCTGGCGCTGTCCGCCTACGAGCGCTGACGCGATGGGCAACGCTACCGGCCAAGGCAAGCGCATCGCCCTGGTGTTGGGCGCCGGCGGCGCGCGCGGGCTCGCGCACATCGGCGCCATCGAGGTGCTGGAGGCGCGCGGCTACCGCATCGTCGCCATCGCCGGTTCTTCGATGGGCGCAGTGATCGGCGGCATCCATGCCGCCGGCCGGCTGCGCGACTACCGCGACTGGGTGGTGACGCTGGAGCGCGGCGACGTGCTGCGCCTGCTCGACTTCGGCTTCGGCCGTCCCGGGCTGTTCACCGGCGAGCGCCTGATGGGGGTGCTGCGCGAGATGGTCGGCGAGCACCAGATCGAGGACCTGCCGATCCCGTTCACCGCGGTCGCCACCGACCTGGTTTCCCAGCGCGAGGTCTGGCTCACCCGCGGCCCGCTGTTCGAGGCCATCCGTGCCTCGATCGCGATTCCGATGGTCTTCACCCCGCAGCGGCTGGACGGTCGCGAGCTGGTCGACGGCGGGCTGCTGGCGCCGGTGCCCATCGCCGCCAGCCGCATGGCCTATGCCGACGCCGTGGTCGCGGTGGACGTGAATGCGCGTATCTCGCCGGTACCGTTGCGGCCCGAGGTCGATCCGCCGGAGACCGCCTCCGGCGAAGGCGCGGAGGACGGGAGCGGCGCGCGCAGCATCGGCGAGAAGTTCGCCAGCCTGCTCGACAGCATCAGGGAGCTGCGCCCCAAGGGCGCCGTGCAGTCCGGCCTGATGGATCTGATGTCGCGTTCGCTCGACACCATGCAGGCGCAGATCGCTCGCATGCAGCTGGCGCTGGACCCGCCCGACGTGCTGGTGCGGGTGCCGCGCACTGCTTGCCAGTTCTACGAGTTCTGGCGCGCGCGCGAGCTGATCGAGACCGGCCGTGAGCAGACCGAACGCGCGCTGGACGCGCTGGCCCGCGGCGGCGAGTGAGTGACCGTCTTCCGTGTCACGTGCCGCGAAGGCAGGCGGTGCCTGTGCCTGCGCCGGGCGGCATCATTGGAAGCCGGCGCGCCCGAGCTGGTCGGGAAACTGCGGGACCCGCTGCAGTGCGTCGGGTTCGTAACCGTAAGCGCGGAAGCGTTCGCGCAGCGAGGCGTACTCGGCCTCGTCCATGTGCGGCGTGCGCGAGAAGATCCAGGCGTGGCGGCGACCGGGATGGCCGAGCAGCGCCCAGGAATAGTCCGGCGCCACTTCCAGCACCAGCAGGTCGGCGCTGAACGGCCAGACGAAGCGCACCCGCCAGTGCGCACCGCCCGAGCCCGGCACCACGCGTGACACGCCGTGCCAGCGCTTCTCCGGCCCGTCGAAGGACGTCCGGAACACGTAGACGTTGTCGATCCGGCCGTCGGCGCGCAGCGCGTACTCGTCGCGGGTGGCGACCTTGCCGCGCTCGGGCCAGTAGGGAATGTTGGCGATCACGTACCAGGTGCCCATGAAGCGAGGCAGGTCCACCTGCGCCTGGCTGCGCAGCGGTTCGCGCCCCGGTGCGGTAGCGCAGGCGGCCAGCAGGGCGCCGAAGGCGAGTCCGCCGATTAGGCGGGCGAAACGGGCGAGCGGCATGGTTCGGTCCGTGGCAGAGACCGGCCCAGTCTGCGCGCCGCACGGTGCAGGGCGTGTCGGCGCGACGTCAGCGTGGCGTGAGGATCACTGCATCACCAGCACGCCGCGCTGGTAACCGCGCACCACCGTCAGCGCGAGCTGCTGCGGACGCGTCGACAGCGCCGCCTCGAAGCCGGCCAGGTCGGCCACCGCGCGCCGGCCGATCGCTTCGATGCGGTCGCCCGGACGCAGCCCGGAGCGTGCGGCGCGGCTGTTCGGCGCCACCTTGCTCACCACCACGCCGCGCACACCCTGCTGGCGGAAGCGCTCGGGCGGGTCGACGAAGCTGGCGCCGGCCAGGCGCGGATCGAGCGCGTCGCCGTCGAGTTCCTTCGGCCGCGGCGACAGCGTGGCGCGCAGCGTCAGCGGGCGGCCATCGCGCTGCACGCTCACGCTCACCGGACGACCGACCGGCAGCAGGCCTTCCAGGTTGTGCAGGGCCTGGCGGTCGTTGACCGCCTGTCCGTCGAGCGCGGTGATCACGTCACCGGCGCGCAGCCCTGCCGCCTCGGCCGGGCTGCGCGGATGCACACGCGCGACCAGCGCACCGCGACGGCTGCGCAGGCCGAGCGCCTGGGCGATCTCGGCGGTGATGTCCTGCGCCTCCACGCCGAGCGTGCCGCGCCGCACTTCGCCATAGGCGATCAGCTGGCGCATCACCTCGCGGGCGAGGTTGGCGGGGATCGCGAAACCGATGCCGATGTTGCCGCCCGACGGCGAGAAGATCGCGGTGTTGATGCCGACCAGCTCGCCGCGCAGGTTCACCAGCGCGCCGCCGGAATTGCCCGGATTGATGCTGGCGTCGGTCTGGATGAAGTTCTGATAGCCGAGACCGCGCAGGCCGCTGCGGCCGAGCGCCGAGACGATGCCCGAGGTGACCGTCTGGCCGAGCCCGAACGGGTTGCCCACCGCCACCACGAAATCGCCCACCCGCAGCGCGCCGGAATCGGCCAGCGGCAGGGCGCGCAGGTTCTCGGCCGGGATGCGCACCACCGCCACGTCGGTGTCCGGATCGGCGCCGATCAGCTCGCCGTCCAGCGTGCGGCCGTCGGCCAGGGTCACGGCGATGCCGTCGGCGGCCTCGACCACATGGTTGTTGGTCAGCACCAGACCCTGCTCGGCATCGACGATCACGCCCGAGCCGAGCGACTGCCGCACCTGCTCCTGTGGCAGATCCGGCAGGCCGAAGAAGCGGCGGAAGAACGGATCCTCGGCGAGCGGGTTGCGCACCCGCACCACCTGCCGGCTCTGGATGTTGACCACCGCCGGGGTCACGCGCTCGAGCATCGGCGCCAGCGTCGGCAGTGGTTGGCCCTGACTGTCGACGGCGGGCAGGGCGGCTCGGGCGGGCGGCGCGGTCAGGGCGGTGACGGCCAGCCACAGGGCGAACAGGGGCGCGTTCAGACGCATCGCTCTCCTCTCGGGCAGGGGGATGTCTGCGTTATGGGGAGCGCGCCCCACGAACGCAAGTACGCTGTCCGACAGGCTGGCGGCGCGCGTTTGAATCCCCGGTGAAGCGGTTACCGGCTCGGCCGGCATGCAGTTGCGCGTCCGATGATCGCGCGAGCCCCCGGTGGCTGTCCGCCGGATGTGGCGCCGAATCCGCCGCCGGTATTGCCCGCATGTCTGTGCTTGTGTTTCAAGTCCATGAATGAAAAGGGGAAATCGAATATCCGGCGATTCTCATCCCAGGTTGACAGCCCCGAGGGCGGGGCGTAATGTCGGTCTTCGGGCCCCACACAACATCTTGGGGTTGAGCAGCGAGGGCGACCCCAAGGCTTGGGCCTTGGCCGGGGTCGGAGGCGAAGGCGCCAGCGTAGGGGACGAGGGCGCATGAGCACCGGAAAACACAGCCGCTGAACGCAATTTCCGGGCGCCCCGGGGCGCCGGGCGGGGCGGTTTTCCCTTTCGCCAGGCCCGGACAGGGAATTCGAACCACAACCACCGGCGACCCCAGGGCCGCCGGCCAGCGGAGGAAGGAGCACAATGAGCACGGTTCGCCTCGAGGCGGTGAAGACGGATGCGGCCATGGACATCGACATGCAGCCGGCGTCCTGGGACATCTGGGACAAGAAGTACCGCCTGAAGACCAAGAAGGGCGAGCCGGTCGACGCCACGATCGATGACACCTACCAGCGCGTCGCCCGGGCGCTGGCCGATGCCGAGCCGACCGCCGAGAAGCGCAAGTACTGGTACGAGCGCTTCCTGTGGGCGCTGCGCCGCGGCGCGATCCCTGCCGGCCGCATCACTTCCAACGCCGGCGCGCTCGAGCACAAGCCGGCCACCTCGACCATCAACTGCACCGTCTCGGGCACCATCGCCGACTCGATGGACGGCATCCTGCAGAAGGTCCACGAGGCCGGCCTCACCCTCAAGGCCGGCTGCGGCATCGGCTACGAGTTCAGCACGCTGCGCCCGCGCGGCGCCTTCGTCGCCGGTGCCGGCGCCTACACCTCCGGCCCGATGTCCTTCATGGACATCTTCGACAAGATGTGCTTCACCGTGTCGTCCGCCGGCGGCCGGCGCGGCGCGCAGATGGGCACCTTCGACGTCTCGCACCCGGACGTGAAGGACTTCATCCGCGCCAAGCGTGAGGACGGCCGGCTGCGGCAGTTCAACCTGTCGCTGCTGATCACCGACGAATTCATGCAGGCGGTGGAGAACGACGCCGACTGGCCGCTGGTGTTTCCGGTCAACCTGCAGGAGAAGGACGACGTCGATCTCGGCAATCCCGAGCAGGTCGTCTGGCGCGACTGGCCGATCAAGGACAACTACATCGTCCGCGACGACGGCCTGGTGGCCTGCAAGGTGTACGGCCATGTCCGCGCCAAGCACCTGTGGGACATGATCATGAGCTCGACCTACGACTACGCCGAGCCGGGCTTCATCCTGATCGACCGCGTCAACGAGATGAACAACAACTGGTGGTGCGAGAACATCCGCGCCACCAACCCCTGCGGCGAGCAGCCGCTGCCGCCCTACGGCGCCTGCCTGCTGGGCTCGGTCAACCTGACCAAGTTCGTGCGCGACCCGTTCACCGACAAGGCGCGCTTCGACTGGGAGGAGTACCGCGAGGTCGTGCGCGTGTTCACCCGCATGCTCGACAACGTGGTCGAGATCAACGGCCTGCCACTGCCGCAGCAGCGCGAGGAGATCCTGCGCAAGCGCCGCCACGGCATGGGCTTTCTCGGCCTGGGCTCCACCGTGACCATGCTGCGGATGAAGTACGGCTCGCCGGAGAGCTGCGAGTTCACCGAGGCCGTCGCCCGCGAGATGGCGCTGGCCGGCTGGGAGGTCGCCCTGTCGCTGGCCAGGGAGAAGGGCCCGGCGCCGATCATGGACGAGGAGTTCGAAGTCACCGCCGAGATGCTGCGCAAGCGCCCGGAGATGAAGCAGGACGGCTGGGAGGTCGGCAAGAAGATCAAGGGCCGGCTACTGCACGCCAAGTACTCGCGCTACATGCAGCGCCTGGCCGAGGTGGCGCCCGAGCTGGTGAACGAGCTGGCCGAGGTCGGCGCCCGCTTCACCCACCACAGCTCGATCGCCCCCACCGGCACCATCTCGCTGTCGCTCGCCAACAACGCCTCCAACGGCATCGAGCCGAGCTTCGCCCACCACTACAGCCGCAACGTGATCCGCGAGGGCAAGAAGACCAAGGAGAAGGTCGAGGTCTACTCCTACGAGCTGCTCGCCTACCGTACCCTGGTCAATCCCAAGGCGATGCCGTTCTCCGAGGACCCGGAGGCGAAGCTGCCCGACTACTTCGTTGCCGCCGACGACATCACGCCGAAGGAGCACGTCGACATCCAGGCCGCCGCGCAGAAGTGGGTGGATTCGTCCATTTCCAAGACCGCCAACGTCCCCACCGACTTCCCCTACGAGGACTTCAAGGACATCTACCGCTACGCCCACAAGCAGGGCCTGAAGGGCTGCACCACCTTCCGCTTCAACCCGGCCGCCTTCCAGGGCGTGCTGGTCAAGGAAGCCGACCTGGAGAACACCACCTACCGCTTCGAGCTGGAGGACGGCTCGGTGGTGGAAGTCAAGGGCAACGAGCAGATCGAGTACGACGGTGAGATCCACACCGCCGCCAACCTGTTCGACGCCCTCAAGGAAGGCTACTACGGCAAGTTCTGAACTGCGGCCGTGGGGCGTGGCGGGCACGGTGCAAGTCGCCGCGCGCCGCGCTAATTTCTACCTGCCGTGCCCGCCGCATGACGGGCCGGCCGTCGAAGAGACGTTTCGTTTCCCGCTCAACCGATCGCCCGTGACGAGGAGGGGCTTATGAGCAATGGCAACGGAGTGACCTCCACCCTGGCCAGCGCCGCCGAGAACGCGGTGGAGGCTGCCCAGAACCTCGGCAGCACCGCCAAGCACAAGGCCGAAGAACTGGCCGCCGGCGCCGCCGCCACCGCCGCCCAGGCACAGCAGGCCGTGGCCAAGACCGTCGGCGAGGTGAAGAAAAAGGCCGCTGCCACGGTCAAGAAGGCCAAGGCCGCCGTGAAGAAGGCCGAAGGCGAGGCCAAGAAGACCGTCAAGAAGGTCGTCGGCACCGCCAAGAAGAAGGTCGCCGCCGCCAGGAAGGCGGTCGCGAAGAAGGCCGGCGCGGCGAAGAAGGCCGTGGCGAAGAAGGCCGGCGCGACCAGGAAGGCCGCCACCAAGAAGGCCAGCGCGGCTCGCAAGGCGGTGACCAAAAAAGCCGCCACGGCCAGGAAGGCGACCGCGAAGAAGGCCGGTGCCGTCCGCAAGACCGCCGCCAGGAAAGCCGGCGCCGCGAAGAAGGCAGTGAAGAAGACCGCCGTCAAGGCCGCCCGCTCGGTCAAGAAGGCTGCCAGCACGGCGAAAAAGAAAACCGCCGTGAAGAAGGTCGCCAGAAAGACCGCGAAGAAGAAGTGATCGCCCGCGCCCGCCGCGTGCGGCGGGTGTCAGGCGGGGCGCACGCGCCCCGGGCGGCCCGGGCAGGCCGCCGTGAAGGCACCGCCCTCTGCCCCGAGCGCCGCGCAGATCGCAATGCGCGCGCGCACCCGCCCTCCCGGAACATCGGGAGGGCACTCGAACGACCACGCCCTGCCCCTTCGCGGGGCAGGGCGGGCGGCCGCTGGGCCGCCACACACCACACCAGGCGCCCGGGCGCCTGACCGCATCGCAGGAGTCGTACCCATGGCCGTCAAGATCAGCAAGAAAATCAAGGGCTACAGCGTCATCAAGCCGGAAGACAAGGCCAAGGAGGCTGCTGCTCCCGCGCCCGCTGCCGTCGCCGAGGCGCCGGCCGCTGGCGAGCGCGGCAACATCATCCAGATGCACGAGCAGATCGAGCGTCCCGACGTGCTGATCGGCTCCACCTACAAGATCAAGTCGCCGCTGTTCGAGCACGCGCTGTACGTCACCATCAACGACATCGTGCTCAACCCCGGCACCGAACACGAACTGCGCCGTCCCTTCGAGATCTTCATCAACTCGAAGAACATGGACCATTTCCAGTGGGTGGTCGCCATCACCCGCATCATGTCCGCCGTGTTCCGCAAGGGCGGCGACGTCACCTTCCTGGTGGAAGAGCTCAAGGCCGTCTTCGACCCCCGCGGCGGCTACTTCAAGGCCGGCGGCGTCTACATGCCCAGCATCGTCGCCGAGATCGGCGCGGTGGTCGAAGACCACCTGAAGATGATCGGCCTGATCCGCGACCCCGAACTCGACGAGCACCAGCGCGCCCTGATCGCCGAAAAGCGCCGCGCCTACGAGGCCCAGTCGAAAAAGAACGCCGCCCCGAGCCCTGCCCCCGGCGCCAGCGAATCGGTCGCCGTCACCGGCGAAGGCGCCACCTTCCCACCCAGCGCCACCATGTGCCACAAGTGCAGCACCAAGGCGGTGGTGATCATGGACGGCTGCGCGACTTGTCTGAATTGCGGGTACAGCAAGTGCGGGTGAGCTGAGCCGCCGAACTGACCCGGCGGGTGATTTTGGCCATCCGCTGCGCCATGGATCTTCTCTTCGACAGTCTCGGCCCCGCTGCGCGTGCGCCGGAGGTGTCGGCGGCGCGGGATGCGCTGGCGACGGTGGACGAGGCCGGGCGTGGTGCAGTGTTTACGCGGCCGGAGGTGGCGGCGGCGATTCTCGATCTTTCCGGTTACACGGCCGACCGGCCGCTGCATCGGCTGCGGCTGCTCGAGCCGGCGTTCGGCGAGGGCGATTTTCTGCGGCCGGCGCTGGATCGGCTGCTTGAGGCTTATTTCCTTTCCGCGCGGGCGGGTCGCCGGCGTGGGCGTGCGTGGATCTGGCCGGGGCGATCCGGGCGGTGGAGCTGCATCACGACAGCCTGATGCGCAC
>JBEQAM010000008.1:9518-17264 GCA_041640375.1 Rehaibacterium sp.
TTCTGCTCTGCGCGCTGCCGGGCAGGTTCGATGTGGTGGTCGGCAATCCGCCGTATGTGCGGCAGGAGCGGATTCTGGTGGCGCTGTTCGCCGAATTCGCCGGCAAGTTGCTGGCCGCGCAGGCTTGACCGCCTGGCGTCGGGCCTGTTCGTTCGTGCCGAGCGGATGCGCCCACGCGTCGGCTTCGCGGCAAGGGCGAGGGGTGTCGAAATCCGGGCTGTCTGTCCGTCGTCTCGATGCCGCCCGTATCGGCGAGCCCGGTACAGGCCAGTCCGTGGACGAGAGGAGACGGGTCATGCCTTATGTGGATGGTTTCGTGCTGGCGGTGCCGACCGCCAACCGGCAGGAGTTCATCGAACACGCGCGCGCGTGCGATGCGGTGTTTCTGGAGTACGGGGCGACGCGGGTGCTGGAGTGCTGGGGCGACGACGTGCCGACCGGTAAGGTCACCGACTTCTTCCGCGCGGTGCAGGCCAAGGACGACGAGACGGTGGTGTTTTCCTGGGTCGAGTGGCCGGACAAGGCCACCCGCGATGCCGGGATGGCGAAGGTGATGCAGGATCCGCGCCTGTCGCCGGAGGCCAATCCGATGCCGTTCGACGGCAAGCGGCTGATCTACGGCGGTTTCGTGTCGGTGGTCGAGATCGCCGCGCGCGACTGACTCGGCGGACGGGGGATGCGGCCGGTCGGGGCCGGCGCATGGCGGCTGCGGCGTGCCGGGCGCCGTGTTCGGCTGCGGTTGCAGCAGCGGCGTCTACCCTGCGAGACCCGACCCCACGAGGGACCGCGATGATCCGCCTGCGCCCCGCCACGCCCGATGATCTCGACCTGCTGCGCCGCTGGGACGAGCAGCCGCAGGTGCTCGCGGCCGACCCGAACGACGACTGGGGCTGGGAGACGGAGCTGGCGCGCGATCCCGACTGGCGCGAGCAGTTGATCGCGGAAGTCGACGGGCGACCGATCGGCTTCGTGCAGATCATCGACCCGGCGCGCGAGGACAGCCATTACTGGGGTGAGGTGGAGGATGACCTGCGCGCGATCGACATCTGGATCGGCGAGCCGGACGCACTCGGTCGCGGCTACGGCACGCAGATGATGCGGCAGGCGCTGGCGCGCTGCTTCGCCGCGCCGGAGGTGACGGCGGTGCTGGTCGATCCACTGGTGAGCAACACTCGTTCGCACCGTTTCTACGAGCGCTTCGGTTTCGAGCGCGTGGCGCGGCGGCAGTTCGGGCTGGACGACTGCTATGTGTATCGACTGGAACGCGCCACGGCGTGCGCCTCGGGTGTGCTGGAGGCGGTGCGCTGAGTCGGTGCGGGGCCCGCCGCCTCAGGCCGCATCGCGCTCGATCACATCCAGCAGCGGCCGGCGCAGACTGTAGGGGGCGCACGGGCCGTGGCCGATGCGCAGCATCAGTTGCGCGAAGTCGTCGTGCAGGCCCAGGCAGCGCTCCACCTGCGGGCGCAGCGCGCGCACCTCGATCGGCGGGTTGACGAAGGCGCAGCGCAGGTCGAGCGCGGCGGCCTGCAGCAGCAGCCGCTGGCAGACGCGGCCGGCCTCGACCCAGGTGGCGGGTGCATCGCGGCGGGCGACGATGACGGCGAGCAACGGTGTGCTGCGCAGATTGCGCTCGTCGGCGCGGATCTGCGCGCGGGCAGTCACCAGCAGGCCCGCCAGCGGACGCGCGAGCCAGCCGGGCAGCGCCGGCCGGCCGGCGCACCGTGAGAACAGGCCATCGCCGTGGCGCACCGCGTCGGCGTCGTCGAAGCGCAGCCAGCGCACCAGCTCGCGGCGGAAGTCGCGGTCGGCGAACTGGATGCGGTTGCCTTCGCGCACCAGCTCGGTGAGCGTGGCGCGCAGGCGTTCGTCGTCGACGATCAGTGTGTACACGCCGGCATCGGCGGACTGGCCGGCGGCTGCGAGCGCCTGGCGGCAGGCGCGGTCGATCGGGCGCGGTTCGAACGGCAGCCGGGTGCATTGGCGCGTCACGATGGCGGGGAACAGCGCTCCGGCGCGGATCGCCGCGCTGCGCTCGAACACGACGTGCAGCTGCGGCAGTGCGGGGTCGTAGACGACATGCGCGGCGTGGCCTTGCGCGGCGGCGGCGTGGACGAGGTTCTCGGCGGCACAGCCGAGGCTGCGGTAGAGGTGGGCATCGTCGGGATCGACCGCCGGGCAGCGGCGGCCGAAGTCCGGCAGGATCGCGATGCCGCGCCCGTGCAGGCGGAAGCGCCACGGCTGGGTGTTGTGGCTGGACGCCGCCAGCGTGGCCAGGCGCACCAGTTCGAGGCGGTCGAGCGGCGCACCGTACCGTTCCAGCCCGGGCCGACGTTGCTCGGCGACCAGACGCTGATAGGCGGATGCGCGCGGCATGCTGGACTCCCGGCGGCGCCCGCGACTGCAGGCCGAGGACAAGCCTACGCCATGCCCGTGCCGGTTGCGCAGGCCCGCGAGGATGGCTCGCGGGCGCGCGGCGGTGCTCGACGGTTTCACCGATCCGGGGCTGGTGCCGAGCGCCCGTCTTGAGCGCACAGCCAGCGCGTCCGGTTCCGGAATCGCTTCGCTCCAGAGATGTGCCGGCCCGGCATCGAGGGCGGGCAGTGGCTTGCCCGTTGCCACTTGCGCACCTGGTGTGCCCGCACGCCGGCGCGGACGCCGTCGCCTCCTGACCGCGGGGATGTCGTGGGGCGGCCCGCCCCGCCCGGAGGGGGAGGGGCGGACGCTCGCTCAGGGCAGGATCGGCGCGCTCGCGCCCAGGCCCGGGCCGAGCACGACGGCGTTGCCGAGCACGCGCTGCATGCCGTAGCTGGCGCCGCGGAAGACCGGGGTGGTGGCGAACAGGATCACCTGGCCGCGGCCGAGCGCTTCGCGGGTCAGCCAGGCGGTGTTGGCCAGGCGCTCCTGCGCCTCCGGCCAGAGCAGGCCGCTCATGCGCAGATACAGGTTCTGGCCGGGTGGGATGCCGGCCCAGCCGAAGGCGGTCCACTCGCGCCTGTCGCCGCCGGGCACGAAGGTGCCCAGCCGGAGTGGCGCTTCCACGCCCTCGCCGGCCATCAGCGGGGCATTGGCGTCGACCAGCACCGGCAGCACGCCGTCGCAGCCGAGCGTCAGCCAGCTGGTGTCGGCGCAGCGGGCGGCGAGGAAGGCGCCGCGCGGCATGAACAGCCGGCGCCACTGCTCGCGCGCTTCGCGCACCTTGGCGTCGTCCTTGTCGTTGCCGATGTCGCTTGGCCACGGCGCCGGCTGGCCGGCGACGGCGGCATGGCTCCACAGCCGGGCGCCGACCTGTTCGCCGGCCTGCGTGGCCAGCCATTCGCGGGCGAGCCAGCTGCGGTAGGGGGCGAGGTCCTCCAGCGTGGCGTCGAGGGTGCGCGCCTTGAACGGGCCGTCCTTCACCGCGAGGGCGGCGCTGGCGGCGCCGATGGCGACCAGGGTGCCGCCGGCTTCGGTCCAGCCCTTGAGCGCGTCGCGCACGGCGTTGTCGAGCGGGCCGCTGCGCTCGGGCAGGACGATGACGTTGTAGGGACGCAGGTCGGTGCGGGCCAGCGTGGCCTCGTCGAGCAGGGTCGGGGTGAGGCCGAGGCCGTGCTCGAGGTAGTGCCAGACGAAGCCGAAGTTCTGCGAGCCGACCGCGCCCTTGCCGAGGATGGCGACGCGCGGCGCCTGCAGCAGGCCGAATTCACCGCCGCCGAGGTCGGGGAAGTCGCCCGGGCCCTGGCCGCTGCGCAGCGCCACGATGCCCTCGCGCAGGTGCGGCAGGGCGACGGCGAGCGCCTGGCGCAGGTCTTCGGCGCTGCGGTCGCGGTGGTCGTAGCGGGTCACCACCACGCTGCCGCGTGGGTAGCGGCGGCCGTCGAGTTCGAGCGGCTTGAGCGCGACGCGCGGCTGCAGGCCGGCCTGCAGCAGGGCCGAGGCGGCGCGCAGCGCGCCGTCGTCGTGGCCGGGGATCAGATAGCCGACCTCGGACGCCGCCGGCAGCGCCGCGCCGGCGGCGGCGGGCTCGCCGACGCGCTCGGCGTCGGCCGGCAGGCTGCCTTCCAGCGTGTAGGCCGGCACGCCGAACATCATCGGCAGGTTCCAGGCGGTGACGTCGTAGATGGTGCCGCTGCCGCTGCGCAGCAGTTCCTCGCGCTCCTTGCGCAGCGAGTCCTCGTCGATGCGCTGGTCGAACTCGAACAGGTTGGCGACCAGCCGCGCCAGCGGCTGGCGGTTGGGCACGATCAGGCTGCCGGCCGGCAGGGTCGGGCTGACGCGACGGCCGAGCGTGTCGGTGGCGGTGCCGGGGCGCCACGCGCGGGTGGTGCGGTAGACCTCGATGTTCTGCAGCGCGAGCAGGTCGAGCAGGGTGGCGAGGCGGGTGGGATGGGCGTCGCCGGGGATCGCGTACAGCCGGCGCGCGTATTCGCCGCTGCCGCCGGTCACCTGCTTGCGGTCGTCCCAGAACGCCTGCAGCAGCTGGCGGTGGTTGGCGCGCAGCGACTGCAGGTTGGCCCAGGCGCTGCCGAGCTGGCGCGCCACGCCCTCGCTGTAGTGCAGCACCTGGCCGTTGGCCTGGCGCACGCCGTGGTCGGCGACGCGGGCCTGTTCGTAGAGGATGTTGACCGCCCCGCGCATGCCGCCCCAGGCGTCGGAGTAGCCGGGATACCAGCCCTCGTTCCACTCGCCGGAGTAGTACACCCAGCCACGGCGGTCGAAGGCTTCGGCCTGGTCACGCGAGAAGCGCTCCAGGTACTCGCGGAAGCGCGGCGGAAAGTGCGGGTTGACCGGCGCGCGCGGTGGGGAGAACAGGAAGGTGTCCTGCGCACCCATTTCGTGCGCGTCGACGAACAGCAGCGGGTGCCAGCGCTTGAGCAGCGCCAGCCGGCCGCGGGTTTCCGGCTGGGTGCCGTAGATCCAGTCGCGGTTGAGGTCGAACACGTAGTGGTTGCCGCGTCCGAACGGCCAGGACGTGCCGCGCGCGAGCTGCTGACCGTCGTAGCTGGGCTGGGCGGTGCGGAAGCCGCGCAGGTCGGCCACGGCGCGGGCGCGGCCGTCGGGGTTGAGCAGCGGATCGACGATGACGAGGGTGTCATCGAGCAGCGCGCGCGTCTGTTCGTCGCTGCTGGCGATGAGGTGGTAGATCAGGCCCAGCGCGGCGTCGCCGCCGGAGGTTTCGTTGCCGTGGATGCTGTGTGCGATGTAGGCCACCGCCGGCGCCCGGGCGATGATCTCGCGGGCGCGCGCCTCGCCGGTGCGGCGCGGGTCGGCCAGTTCGTCCAGCTCGTCCTGCAGCGCGTCCAGTCGCGCCAGATTGGCGGGGCTGGAGACGATCGCCACGCTCAGCGGGCGACCCTGGTGGCTGCGCGCATAGGTGTGCACGCGTAGGCGGTCGCTCTGTGCCGCCCAGGCGAGCAGCGCGGCGTGGATCTCCTCCGGCGTGGCGGCCTGGCTGCCGTGGGGAAAGCCCAGCAGCGCGTCGGGGGTGCCGATGCGGGGGTCGTAGTCGGGCGCGCCGAACACCTGCTGCAGCGGCGCGGGCGGGGCAGCGAGAGCCAAGGACGGGGCGAGTGCGAGGCACAGCAGCAGTCCGCCGAAACGGCGAAGGGGGAGTCGTGGCATGGACGGGCTTCCGTGGCAGGGCAGCGCCCGATGATGCCGCAGCCCCGCCGGCCTGTGAACGTGCCGACCGGCAGTGGCGCCGCGGCGGGGCGTCGTGCCGGGCGCCGCGTCAGTCTCCGGCCGGCGCGCGCAGGTCGGCGAGCATGGCGTCGAGGCTGTCGCGCGGCAGCCAGCGGCCGCGCAGCATCACGCCGCGCGGCTCGGCGAGTGTGCGGATGTCGGCGAGCGGGTTGGCGGCGAGCAGCACCAGATCGGCGCGCTGGCCGGGTGCGATGCGGCCGAACTCGTGCTCGCGACCGAGGAACCGGGCCGGTTCGACGGTGGCGGTGCGCAGCGCCTGGTACGGCGTGAGTCCGGCCTCGACGAGGATTTCCAGCTCCGCGTGCAGCGAGCGTCCGGGCGGGATGATGCCGACGCCGAAGGCATCGGTGCCGGCCAGCAGCGGCACGCCGGCGCGGTGCAGCGCGCCGGCCAGTTCGCGGGTGAAGTCGTCGTAGCGCGCCAGTGCGCCTTCGTAGCTGAACAGACCGCGCCAGCCGGCGGAGCGCGAGAAGAACCCGCGCACGCGGGCGAAGTAGTCGCGGAATTCCGGGTCGAGCGCGTCGGCGGCGTCGGCGCCGATGCGCGTCTCGCCGCCGCGTTGCAGTGCGGCCAGCTCGTCGTAGAGCACCAGGGTGGTGCCGACATGGGCGCCGGTCTCCGCCAGGCGCGCGGCGATGCGATCCATTTCGGCCGGCGTCGCGCGCGCGGCGACGGGGAAGTCCTGCGCCAGCCCGAAGCCGCCCGCGATCAGCGCGCAGACGGCGGTCAGCGCCAGGCCCAGCCGTGCAACCGGGCCGCCGCCGCGACGCGACGCCTGCCGCGCGGCATGCAGACCGAGCAGCGCCAGCGCGGCGAGCGCGACGGCCAGCAGCGCGATCAGGGTGCTGTTGCCGTAGTGGTATCCGCCGGGGAGCAGCAGCACCGCGAGGACGAACCCGCCGGCGGCCAGCAGCAGCGCGGGCAGCGCGCGTGCGAGCACCGGGCCGGCGTCACGGGCGAACGGCCGTGCCAACAGGGCGAGGATCGTGAGCGCGGCGAGTCCGGCCAGTGCGTAGAGATACGGCCGCCACGCGAACGGCGAATGCGACGGGAAGAAATGCAGCTTCACCAGCTCGCCCATGTGGGCGAAGGTGTGCCCGGCCTGCAGTGCCGCCTCCAGGCCGAGGCCGTGCGGTGCGTGGCCGAGCACCGGGATGCCGAGTTCGCGCGCGGTCGCGTGCACGGCGCGGAAGGTGTCCAGGTCGACGCCGCGGGTGGTCAGCACGCCGACCTCGTGATCGACCACTTCGCGGAACTTGATCATGTCGTAGCCGGCCTGCGCCTGGGCGCGGACTTCGGCGGCGGCCTCGTCGGGCGTGTTCACGCGCGGCTCGTTCACGAACTCGCCGGCGGTGTAGAACGTCGGCGCCAGCAGCTCGCCGGCGGCGATGCGCTCGCGCAGCAGCAATTGCTCGGGAAAGCCGCGCAGGTTGAACACGGCGGTGATGCCGTGGCGCAGGAACACCGGCGCATCACCGAAATCGGGCCGCGCGCCCATGTACTCCTCGATGTGGACATGGGTATCGACCAGGCCCGGTATCAGCCAGCCGCCGTCGCCGTCGATGCGCTGCGCGCCCTCCGGCGGCGTGTAGCCGGCCATCGGCAACAGCGCGGCGATGCGGCCGTTCTCGACCAGCACGGCGTGGTCGCGCAGCGCCTGCCCGTCGTCGAGCGTGATGACGTGGACGTTCTCGATGGCGACGGCCTGCGCGGCGGCGAGTGACGGCAGCAGAAGAAGCATGAGGCAGAGCGCGAGGTGTCGCATGAGGAGCGTGGCCTGTCGGACGGACTGAACCCGTGGGATGCAGCGCGGACGCGCGGGGTTTAAACCCGATCCGGCCCGCGCGGACGCCGCGCTAGAATGCCGGCATGGACGCGCCTGACTGGCAGGGGCTGGGCGGGATCATCGTGGACGCCCTCGCGGCGTTGCGCGACCCGCGCCATGCCGCACAGTGGATCGCGGCGCTGCTGGCGATCGCCATCGGCGCATGGCTGACCCGCGCGCCCGGGCGGCTGCATGCCGCCGGCGGCTGGGTCGGCGACCTCGCCGAGCGGCTGTGGCGCCCA
>JBEQAM010000009.1:0-17244 GCA_041640375.1 Rehaibacterium sp.
CGCGCCGCACTGGTCAAGTCGGGGGCCGGCCCCGGCCCTTCCGCCCGGGAGCAGGCGCTGGCCATCCAGCAAATCGTCAGCCGGGCGGTGGTCTCGACCGAGATCGTGGACATCCTGGCCGCCGCAGGCCTCAAGCGTCCCGACATCTCCATCCTATCCGACGAGTTCCTCGCCGAGGTGCAGCGGATGGAGAAGAAAAACCTGGCGCTGCAAGCCTTGAGGAAGCTCCTCGACGATGGCATTCGCTCACGCAGCAAGGTCAATATCGTCGAGGCACGGGCGTTTTCCGAGCGGCTGGAGGCGGCGATTGCGCGCTACCACGCCAACGCCATCACCACCGCCGAGGTGCTGCAGGAGCTGATCCAACTGGCCAAGGACATCCGCGCCGCCCGCCAGCGCGGGGAAGAGGCGGGCCTGTCCGATGAGGAGATCGCGTTCTACGATGCCCTGGCCGAAAACGAGTCCGCCGTGCAGGTGATGGGCGACGAGAAGCTGCGCGTCATCGCCCACGAACTGCTGGTGAGCCTGAAGGAAAACGTCTCCGTCGATTGGGCGCACCGCGAATCGGCCCGCGCCCGGCTGCGCGTGCTGGTCAAGCGCATCCTGCGCAAATACGGCTACCCGCCCGATATGCAGGATGCGGCCGTGCAGACGGTGCTGGCGCAGGCCGAGGCGTTGTCTGCGGCGTGGCAGCCGGGGCATTCACGCACATGAGGGCCTCCAGTTATTCGACGTTTTCGCATAGCTGCGGCCTACGCGCCATGGCGCTGAGCCAGGCAAGCTCTCGGACAGGCAGCTCGACATCGGCAATGGCCGGGCGATAGAAATCGGGCCATGCAACCGCAATCACAAGCTGAAGCAATGCCTCATATCGACCCTGGCACGGCAGAGCCCCGGCGATGACGCTCTTGCGCATCAGTGGCTTCCCGGGCGGCAGTGTGCCCGGAGACCTCCAGTTACGGGTGGACCGAATTTACGGGAAGGCGACACGGCAGGTCAGTAAGGCGACAACGCTTACGCTCCTGTTGCATATGTGCGGCATGACGACGACTTACTTGCCCGCGACCGCGCCACGGCCGCCGTCCACGCCCAATACCTGACCGGTGATCCAGTCGGACTGCGTGGAGAGCAGGAACGCCGCCAGCGCCGCCGCATCGTCCGCCTGCCCGATCCGCCCCAGCGGATGGCTGGACGCTATCGCCTCGCGCAGGCGTGGGTTGCCGGCAATGCCTTGCGCCAGCGGGGTGTCCAGCAGCGAAGGCGCGATCGCATTGACCCGGATCGTCGGTGCCAGCTCCGCCGCCAACGCGCGCACCAGTCCCTCCACCGCCGCCTTGGCCATCGCGATGGAGGCGTGCAGCGTAAACCCGCGGCCAGCGGCCACCGAGGAAAACAGCACCACCGATGCGCGCCCGCCTTGCGCCGTACGCAGGGCTGGCAAGGCGGCCTGCACCGCCAGTGCGGCGGCAGCGGCGTTGAGCTGGAAATCGCGCAGGAAATCCGCCAGCATCAGGCGTGGGAAGGGCTTGAGGGTGATGCTGCCAACCGCATACGCCAGCCCGGCCAACGGCGTGCCGGCCTCGGCCGCCACCTGCGCGAAGGCGTCCTCTGTGGTGACGTCCGCCGCGGTGAAACTGGCTCTGAGCGCGGTGGCGAGCGTTTGCAGCCGCTGCCTGTCGCGGGCTACCAGATGCAGAGGGTGGCCGGCTGCGGCCAATCGCCGTGCCAGACATTCGCCCACTCCGCCGGTGGCGCCATAGATCAGGATCTTGCCGCTCGTCTCTGCGTTCATCTCGTGCTCACACCCGTCAGTCGTCATGTCTGGCTTCATTACGCGTGCACGGCGCGGCGGATGCGGCGTGTGTGCACCCACCGCCGTGCCGGCTGCGTGCTCGAAGGCATCTTCTACACCACTCGCGGTCGCGCCCATGCGCTTGCTCACCGCTTGGTTGCTCCCGCTCTTGCCGACCGTCGCGGTCACCGGCCGCGCCGGCGCCGCCGCCCCAGTCGAGCCGACGGGCCCGATCGATCTGCCGCGCCACATGGGCCGCTGGCATGTGGCCGGCGTCATTCCAACCCGGCGGGAGCGCAGCAATCACGACCCCATGAAGACTTACCGTCTCGACCGTGATGGCAACGTCTGCGCCTGATCCCGGTATCGTAAGGAGCGTTCCGATGCGCGCGCGGAACTGCTGCGGTCCACCGGTCTGGTGGTGCCCGGCACCGGCAATGTCGAATGAAAGGTGCGCTTGTTCGGCCTGTTCAAGACCCCGTGCGAGGTCGGCTGGCTGGTGCCTGACCACACCCGGGCGATGATGGTGTCTGATTGTCGCCTGCCCGCAAATTCGATCCACCCGTGGCTGGGGGCCGGCGGGCAGACTGCCGCCGAAGCGATGAAGCAGCGCGATGACAGCGAAGAATCGGGCAAACAACACCACCGATGAGGCTCTGGCCAAGCCCCGCGGCTGGATGAACCGCACCGTCGCCGGCGCCGGGATCACCAGCGCACTCGGTGACTTCTGCTACGAAACCACCACCGTCATCCTGCCGGGCTTTCTGGCCGTGCTGGGCATCCCTGCCGCCGCACTCGGCCTCATCGAGGGCATCGCCGATGCGGTGGCGAGCTTCACCAAGATGGTGTCGGGCTACATCGCCGACAAACTGGGGCATCGCAAGCTATTGGTGCTGGTCGGTTACGGGCTCACACCGCTGGGACAAGCGCTGATCGCGCTTGCGGTCGGTTGGCCGCTGATATTGCTGGGGCGGATGGTGTCGTGGTTCGGCAAGGGACTGCGCGGCCCGCTGCGCGACGCCATCGTGATCCAGGCGGTCAGACCAGAAACGCGCGGGCGCGCCTTCGGCTTCCATCGGGCCGCCGACACCATCGGCGCCGTGCTCGGCCCCTTGCTCGGGGTAGCCTTGCTCGGGCTGGCGCAGGGGTGGCATTGGACGGATGACGCCGGTCCTTTCCGCTTCGTGCTCTGGCTCTCGCTCATCCCCGGCCTGTTGGCGGTACTGGCCTTTTTCACGCTGGTGCAGGACCCGCAGCATTCACCCAATCCGGCGCTGAGGTTCTTCGGCTCGCTGCGCGGACTGCCGTCGCGGTTCAAGCGCTACCTCGGCGCGGTCGGTGTGTTCGGCGTCGGCGACTTCTCCCATGCGCTCCTGATCCTGGCCGCCACCACCTTGCTGACCCCGTCGATGGGCGTGCTGCAGGCCGCACAAGTGGCGGGACTCTTGTACGTGTGGCGCAACCTGGTGCAGGTGGCCGCGTCATGGCCGGTGGGCTGGCTGGCCGACCGCGTTGGCCATTTGCCGGTACTGGTGGCGGGTTATGCGCTGGGCGCCACCACGGCGGTGCTGACGGCCTGGGCCTTCTGGTCGGGCATGGACAGCGTGGCGTTGCTGGCCGGTATCTTCTTCATCGCCGGTCTGTACGTCGCGGTGCAGGAGGCGCTGGAGTCCACCGTCACCGCCGAGATGGTGTCCACCGAAACGATGACCATGAGCATCGGTGTCCTGGGCACCGTTAACGGGACGGCGAAGTTTCTCTCCAGCGCCAGCGTCGGTGTGGTCTGGACGCTGGCTTCACCGGGCGTTGCCTTTGCCCTGGCGGCAAGCTTCATGCTGGCCGGCACGCTGGCCCTCCTGCGAGTGCGCAACTGATGGACCGCCGGAGCCTCGAGCGTCACCAGGTCTGGATCTATCTCGCCGCCATCCTGGGCGGACTGTGGCTGGGCACCCTTGCGCCCGAACTCGGGCCGCGCTTCGAGACCCTGCTGTGGCCAGTGCTGGCGGCGCTGTTGTACACCACCTTCGTGCAGGTACCGTTGCTGCATGTGCGCGACGCCTTCCGCGATGGGCGCTTCGTGCTCGCGATTTTGCTCGGCAATTTCGTCCTCATCCCGCTACTCGTAGGGTTGGCGCTGCGGGTTTTGCCCGACGACCCGGCGCTGCATCTGGGCGTGCTGCTGGTCTTGCTGGTGCCCTGCACCGACTGGTTCATCACCTTCACCCAGCTCGGCCGGGGCTGCACCGCGCGGGCGATCGCCGTGACGCCGCTCAACCTGCTGCTGCAACTGCTGCTCTTACCGGTTTACCTGTGGCTGATGCTGCCGGCGGCGGATTTCAGCGCCGCACTCGAGACCGAAGAGATTTTGCCCGCCGCGCTGGCGCTGATCGGAGCGCCCCTGGTGGCTGCCGCACTCACCGAGCGTTGGGTCGAAGCCATTCCGGCACGGACCGGCTGGCGTGAGCGCCTTGCCTGGTGGCCGGTGCCCCTGCTGGCCGTGGTGGTGTTCTTGATCGCGGGCGCACAGGTCGGCACGGTGCGCGCTGCCGGGCCGGTGCTGCTGACGGTGCTGCCGGTGTTCGTCGGCTTCCTGCTGGCGGTGGCGCTGCTGGCGCGCGGCCTTGCCCGCTGGCTGCGGCTGCCGGTGGAGGCCGGGCGCACGCTGGCCTTCAGTCTCGGCACCCGCAACTCTTTCGTGGTGCTGCCGTTCGCGCTGGCGTTACCAGCCGGCTGGGAGACGACCGTGGTGGTGATCGTGTTCCAGTCGCTGGTGGAGTTGTTCGGGATGATGCTTTATCTCTGGTGGGTGCCCGGTCATCTTTTCCGGGCGGCCGATGAAAGCCGAGGCATGAGGCTGCCTTGATTCGCAGGAGCCCGCATCCTTCCGGAGGAGACTCATGCTCCCTCTGCGGCCACCGACACCACACCAAGGCCGCCTCATGCGGCCCGCGTTGTCTCGAGGCCTACCCGCCCGCCGGCACGAAGGCCATCGCCGCGGAGTTGAGGCAGTAGCGCAGGCCGGTGGGTGGCGGGCCGTCGGGGAAGACGTGGCCGAGGTGGCCGTCGCAGCGGGCGCAGCGGATTTCGATACGGATCATGCCGTGGCTGCTGTCGCGGTATTCGGCGATGTGTTCGGGGTCGAAGGGCTGCGTGAAGCTGGGCCAGCCGGTGCCGGAGTCGAACTTGTCCTCGGCGCGGAACAGCGGCAGGTGGCAGAGGCGGCAGTGGTAGGTGCCGGGCCCCTGGCCGTGCAGCAGACCGCCGCAGAAGGCGCGCTCGGTGCCATGGTCGAGCAGGATGCGGCGCGCCTCGGGGCTGAGAGCGGCAATCAGCCGCTCGCGGGTCTGCGGGTCCGGCGGGGTGAGGTCGTGGCCGCTGGCCGAGCGGCGCGGGGCATGAGCGCTCATGTGACGTCGCTCCTGTCGTTGCGCAAGCGGTCGCGGAAGTGGCGTTGCAGTTTTTCCACCTTCGGCGCGGCGACGTGGACGATGTAGGGCTGGGTCGGGTGACGCGCGGCGTAGTCCTGATGGTACGCCTCGGCCTCGTGGAATGCCTGCAGCGGTTCGAGGGTGGTGGCGATGGGCGCGTTGTATACGCCAGCCGCGTCCAGTTGCGCGATGTAGCTCTCGGCGACGCGGCGCTGTGCGTCGTCGGCGTAGAAGACTGCCGAGCGGTACTGCGAGCCGATGTCGTTGCCTTGTCGGTTGTGCTGGGTCGGGTCGTGGACGACGCCGAAGAACACCTTGAGTAGCTGACCGTAGCTGATGCGCGCGGGGTCGAAGCGGATCAGCACGGCCTCGGCGTGGCCGGTGCGGCCCGTGCAAACGGCGTCGTAGTTGGCGCTGTCGGCGCTGCCGCCGGCGTAGCCGGAGCGCACGTCGAGCACGCCGTCGAGGCGGCGGTAGACGGCCTCGACGCACCAGAAGCAGCCGCCGGCGAGCACGGCCTGCTGCGGCGTGGCGGTGGCCGGGATGTCGAGTGGCGGATCGGGGAGATGGTCGGGGGCGACGCGCAGTGCGCTGCCGGCAAGGTCGCAGTGGGTCATGGTCGTGGTCGGATCCTCGGGTCGGTGTGGGCTCCTCGGGGGCGCGGCATCGCCGGCGGAAGCGCTGCGCCGGGCCGGCGGCCCTGGATGGAGAAGATTTCCACGCCCCGGGTCCCGCAAGGAGACCACAGCCGGGCGAAAGGGTGCGCGAAACCGCCCCGCCGTTCAGCCGCGGTCAGGCCGCGACGTCGTCGTCGAGCAGCGCCTCGGCATCGGGCGCGCCGACCGGATGCTGCCAGTCGGCCATCAGCGCCAGGTACAGCAGCTTTTCGAACTCGGGGCGGAAGCGGCCGATGACGGCGTCCGGGTCGGGCAGCAGGCGGGCGTCGCCGATCAGGCCGAAATGGACACGGCCGTTGTAACTGAGGATCGACAACCCCAGGCCGATCGAGCCGGTCTGCGGCACCCAGAACATCATTTCGCGGATCTCGCTGCCACCCAGGTACAGCGGCATCTGCGGACCGGGCACGTTGGTGGCGACGGCGGAGGCCTTGCGGCTGAACAGGTCCAGCGCCAGGGACTGCACACCGGCCGGCGCCATGCCCACGGCGGCCAGGGCGCCGAAGGTGGCGGCGGCCTGGCGGCCGTTCTTGAGCCGGCGCATGCTGGCGGCCACGCGCTCGAGCCGGCGCACCGGATTGGCCTCGCCCACCGGCAGTTCGAGGAAGACCAGGCCGAAGTGGTTGCCGAGCTTCTTCGCATGCTCGAGCGGCCGCAGGTTCACCGGCACGGTGGCGCGCAGGGTGAGGCCGTCCACGGCTTCGCCACGGTCGATGAGATAGCCGCGCAGCGCACCGGCCGCGGAGGCAAGCAGCACGTCGTTGACGGTGCAGCCGCAAGCCCGGCCGACGGCCTTCACCTCTTCCAGTGCGAGCGGCTCGGCCCAGGCCACGCGCTTGCTCACGCCCAGCCGGCCCTTGAGCACGGTCGGCGGATCGTCGGACAGGCTGAGCGCGCCGGCCAGCTCGCGCACGATCTCGCTGCCCTCGCGCGCCAGCACCATGCCGAGCGTGGGGTCGCGGTACATCTCGATGCCCTTTTCCAGCACCTTGCCGCCGAACTTGACGTAGCGGTCGAGCACGCCGACGCGCTGGGCGACGCGGGCGTGGTCATCCTTGAGCCAGGCGCGGCGCAGGTCGCTGCCCTTCTTGGCGCGGCGTTCGGTATCGGTGAGCGAGAGCAGCACCTGCACCAGGGCGATACCGTCGGCATAGCAGTGGTGGATGCGGCAGATCAGCGCGCTGCCGCCGTCGTAGCGCTCGACCAGATGGAACTGCCAGAGCGGCTTGGTCTTGTCGAGCGGCGTGGAGGCGAGCTGGCTGGCGAGGCGCTCGAGTTCGCGCTTGCCGCCGCGGCCGGGCAATGCGGTCAGGCGCACGTGGGCGTCGATGTCGAAGTCGGCGTCGTCTTCCCAGATCGCGCCGGCGGGGCCGTCCACCGCCTTCTGACGGAAGCGCGGATAGGCGAGAAAGCGCGCCTCGACGAGCTTCTTGAGTCGCGACAGCGTGAGCGGCTCGGCGAGCATCAGCACGCCGGTGATCATCATCAGGTTGGTGGGACGCTCCATGCGCAGCCAGGCGGTGTCCACCTTGGACATCGGTTCGCGCCGCAGTCTCGCCTTCGTCGGCTTCGCCATCGCCCCGCCCTCCTCTGCGCGGGCAGTGAATCACGCACCGGCGAAAAGCGTCAACGTATCAGCGAATCGCCCGCCAGGCGGCGAGCGCGGCTTCGCGCGAGGCTTTCAGGTTCACCCGCGGCGCTTGCGGATAATCCGGCGCGAGCCGGCGAAGCGGTTCGGGATGCTCCCAGGGCGCGTGCACTGCACTGTCGGGCAGCGCCGCCAGTTCGGGCAGCCAGCGGCGGATGTATCTGCCGGCCGGATCGAAGCGCTGCGCCTGCCGCACCGGGTTGAAGATGCGGAAATACGGCGCGGCATCGGCGCCGGTGCCGGCGCTCCACTGCCAGCCCTGGGTGTTGTTGGCCAGGTCGGCGTCGACCAGCGTGTCCCAGAACCAGCGCGCACCGTGCCGCCAGTGGATGCGCAGGTTCTTGGCGAGGAAGCTGGCGACGATCATCCGCACGCGGTTGTGCATCCAGCCCGTGACCCACAGCTCGCGCATGCCGGCATCGACGATCGGCACGCCGGTGCGGCCGCGTTGCCAGGCTTCGAGCACCGACGGCTCCGGTTCGACCCAGCCGAACGCATCGAAGCGCGGGTCGAAGTTGCTGTCAGCGGTGTGTGGGAAATGATGCAACAGGTGGTGCGAGAACTCGCGCCAGCCCAGCTCGCTGAAGTAGCGCTCGATGTCCGGCCGCACGCCGGCCGGCCAGGACTCGCGACGCAGGCGGGCGACGATCCGGCGCGGCGAGATCTCGCCGAAGTGCAAGTGCGGCGAGAGCCGCGAGGTGCCGATGCGGTCGGGGAAGTCACGCTGCACCCTGTAGCCGTACGCGGCGCCTTCGACGAAGGCGTCGAGCAGTTCCAGCGCGCCGGCCTCGCCCGGCGACCACACCTCCCAGAAGCGCCGATCCCAGCCGGTCGCCGGGCGCAGGCGCAGATCGTCGAGCCGCCCGCCCGCCACGGCAGGCGGCGCGGGCAGCCTCACCGGCGCGGGCCGCGGCGGGGCCGTGTCGAGCCAGGCGGCAGCCTTGCGCCAGAACGGCGTGAACACGCGGTAGGGCTCGCCCTGCCCGGTCATCGCCTCCCACGGCTCACACAGCAGGGCGGCCTTGAAGCTCGCCACGCGCAGCCCGCGCGCGCGCAGATGCTGCTTGACCCCGGTGTCGCGCGCGACGATCGCCGGCTCGTAGAGGCGGTTCCAGAACACCGCCTCGGCGCCGGTGGATGCAATCAGTCGATCGAGTGCGACGACGCTCGGGCCACGCAGTAACGTCAGGCGCGAGCCGCGCGCGCGCAGCGCCTGGTCCAGCGCGGCCAGCGAGCGGTGCAGCCAGGCCCGCGAGGCGGCGCCGGGGGTCCACGCCCCCTCCTCTTCCGGCGCGTGGATGTAGACCGGCAAGGGCACGTGACCCGCTTCCAGCGCCGCCTGCAGGGCCGGGTTGTCGTCCAGGCGCAGGTCGCGCCGGAACCAGACGATGGCGCAGCCCATCAGCAGGGCGCCGCGCAAATGCCGCCGGCCAGAGCGGCCCGGCGCGAATGGAGGCGTGTGTGCATGGCGCGCAAGCTATGCCAGGCAGGTGTGCAGCGGTCGTGAACCCGGACGAAAAAAGGGCCCGGTTCGCACCGGGCCCCGAATCCCCCGAAGGAGAGAGAAACGGTCAGAACTGCACGGTCACCTGGTTGCTGCAGGCGCTGGTGCTGTCCTTCATGCAGACCTGGTAGGTGACGCGCTCGCGCTTGGCGCCGACGTAATCATCGGTGTAGCTGCCGCCATTGGCGATGCCGGCCGCGATCTTGCTGGCGCCGCGGTAGACATCGACGTGGCTGGCGGTGCCCGCCGTCCAGCCGAGCGCCACACCGGTCGTCTTGCCCTTGCTCTTGAGCACCGACGCACTGAGGTTGCTCGGCGGGACATCCACCGGATCGGGATCGCCACCGCCGCCGCCCTGCAGGTAGGCCAGCGCCGCGTCGGCGCGGATCAGGCCCCAGCCGTAGGCGTTGTCGCGGCCGGCGCTGCCCAGGTCCTCGGCGGTGACTGCGAGCGCCTCGCGGATCTGCGCGTTGGTCCAGCCCGGATTCGCGCTCCAGATCAGCGCCGCGACGCCGGCGACGTGCGGCGTCGCCATCGAGGTGCCATCGTAGAAGGCGTAGCCGTTGCCCTGGTTGTTCGGCACCGTGCTCACGGCGGCGGTCTTGCCGAGCTTGTTGCCCTTGAGGAACTGGCCGTCTTCCTGGGTCATGCTGACCACCGGAATGGCCGGCGCGCCGCTGCCCAGCGTACCGCTGAAGCCGCCCGGCACATTGTTGTAGATGATCGCCGCGACGCCGCCGCTGTTGGCCACATTCTTGGCCTTGTCGGCGAAGCTGATGTCGCCGCGCTCGCACAGCACCACCTTGCCGGCCCAGCTGCCGGTGGACAGACAGCGGCCGCCGTCGACCAGGGCCGCGCTGGCCGAACCCTGATAGCTGCCGTCGAGCGCCGAGACGATGTAGGACGTGCCGTCCACGACCGTCGAGGCGGACTCGAACGGCACCGTGCTGAGCACGCTCACGCCGGGCGCGGCCAGCTCCACCTGATTGTTGCGCTGGGAGAAACTGGCATGCTGCTTGTTCTGATCCAGCGCCGCGACCGAGATCACGCTGTCGTAGGAGGCCGGGTAGCTGTGCTGGGTGTTGCCGCCGTTGCCAGCCGCCGCGATGCTGAGCACGCCGTTGTCGTAGAGATTCTGGAAGGCGTTGCGCTCGGTGGTGCTGCTGAAGCTGCCGCCGAGGCTCATGTTGATGACCTTGGCGCCGGCATTGGCGCAGCGCTGGGCCGCATCGACCAGGGTCGAGCTGTAGCTCCAGCCGCAGTTGGCGCCGTCGAACACCTTGACGATGAACAGCGAGATGTTGCCGGTGTTGACGCCGACCACGCCGACATTGTTGTCCTTGGCCGCGATCGTGCCGGCCACGTGCGAGCCGTGCCCGCAGGTGTCGGTATTCCAGCCACTCGGGTGGCCGCCCGCCAGATGCACGCCCTGGAAGTCCTCGTGCGCGGCATGGATGCCGGAGTCGATCACGCAGACCAGCGCGCCGTTGCCGGTCACGCCCTGCGACCAGACCTGCGGCGCACGTACCAGATCGATGCCGTAGGGACGGGTCTGCGCCATCGGGTGACGCACCACGTCGGGCTCGATGTACTCGATGTTCGGATTGCGGCTCAGCCCCTGCAGCGCCTGCGCCGGCACGCTCACGGCGAAGGCGTCGAGGTCGTCGAAGCGGTAATGGAAGCGCGCGCCGGCGTTGATCAGCGCCTGTTCGGCCTGGGCCTTGGCACCTGGCTTGAACTTCACCCACACGCGTTCCGGATCGGGGCCTTCGGCGAATGCGGCGCTACCGAAACTCCCCATGGCCAAGCCCAGCACGAGGGCGTGGACGATCGTGCGTTGCTTCATCTGGTTTGTGCTCCCCAACTGATGTTGCGGGCATGCGTCTTCCCTGGCCCGCCATCTCCCTCGCCGCGACGCTAGCACACCGTGCAAGTTTTCGGAATCGCGGCCGACGCAGGCTCATTTACCTAGGTGAATCAGTCGGTTGCGACCAACTCGGACAGGCCTTGCCGGCAGCCGCAAGCGCAGCCGGCGCAGGACGCGCCCTCATGACAACGCAGGATCGACGGCGCGGCGGCCACGCCGGGCGCAGTGGGCACGGCCGCAAGCGGCCGTCAACGCTCGATGAAGCGCACGCGCCGGGTGATCGAGCAGACCAGCTCGTAGCCGATGGTGCCTGCGGCGGCGGCGATCTCTTCCACCGGCAGCCCTTCGCCCCAGGCGACCACCGGATCGCCGACGCGCGCGGCGGGCACGTCACGCAGGTCCAGGGTGATCAGATCCATCGACACCCGGCCGATGATGGGCGCGGGCCGGCCGTTGACCAGCATCGGCGTGCCGGACGGCGCATGGCGTGGATAGCCGTCGCCGTAGCCGAGCGCGACCACCCCCACCGGCATGTCCTCGGGACAGGTCCAGGTCGCCCCATAGCCGATGCGCTCGCCGCCGCGCACGCGGTTGATGGCGATCAGCCGCGAGGACAGCGTCATCGCCGGACGCAGGCCAAAATCGGCGCCGGTCTTTCCGCTCACCACGCTGATGCCGTACAGCGCGCCGCCGGGCCGCACCCAGTCGGCATGGGCATCGGGCCAGCCGAGCACGGCGGCGGAGTTGGACAGTGAGCGCTCGCCCGGCAGCCTCGCGGTCGCCGCGACGAAACGGGCGATCTGCTCGCGCGTCTGGTCGCCGGCGAAATCGTCGGAGCTGGCGAAATGGGTCATCAGGGCGATGTCGGCGTCCACGCCGGGCAGCGCGCGCAGGCGCGCATGCACGGCCGCGGCCTCGTCCGGCCGGAAACCGAGCCGGTGCATGCCGGAGTCGATCTTCAGCCAGCAGCGGATCGGCGCGCCCCCCGCATCGGCCTCCAGCATCGCCAGCTGCGAGGCGTGGTGGACGACGGTATCCAGGCCGAGCCGGCGCAGCATCGGCAGGTCGGCCGGCTCATCGAAGCCAGACAGCAGCACGATCCGCTGCGACAACCCGGCCGCGCGCAGGCGCTCGGCATCGGCCAGCGAGGCCACGCCGAAGGCGTCGGCGCCCTCCAGCGCCCGCGCGACCCGCTCCAGCCCGTGGCCATAGCCGTCGGCCTTGACCACCGCCATCACCCGGCTGCGCGGCGCCAGCGCGCGCACGCGGGCGAGGTTGTGGCGGAGGGCGTCGAGGTGGATGGTGGCGGAGGTCGGACGGCTCATCGGAACCCGCAGGCAGCGTGAACGCCGCGCATGTTGCCCGATCGGGCGGGCGCGGCGAAGGCGCCATTGTGGCGATTCGCCGGCCCGCGCAAAAGCGCCGTACTACTCGAAGCTGCCGACGTGGTCGCGCGCGAGGTTGTCGAAGCGGGTGTACTCGCCGAAGAACTTGAGCTTGCAGGTGCCGGTGGGGCCGCTGCGCTGCTTGCCGATGATGACCTCGGCCAGGCCCTTGTCGGGCGAATCCTTGTGGTAGTAGTCGTCGCGGTAGATGAAGACGATGATGTCGGCATCCTGCTCGATGGCGCCCGACTCACGCAGGTCGCTCATCACCGGGCGCTTGTCGGTACGCGACTCCAGGCCGCGGTTGAGCTGCGAGAGCGCGATCACCGGCACGTTCAGCTCCTTGGCCAGCGCCTTGAGCGAACGCGAGATCTCGGAGATCTCGGTGGCGCGGTTCTCCTGGTTGCCGGGCACCTGCATCAGCTGCAGGTAGTCGATCACGATCAGGCCCAGGTCGTGCTCGCGCTTGAAGCGGCGCGCCTTGGAGCGCAGCACGTCCGGCGACAGCGCCGGGGTGTCGTCGATGAAGATCTTCACCGTGGACAGCATCGAGATGGCGTGGGTGACGCGGGTCCAGTCCTCGTCCTCGAGCTGGCCGGTGCGCAGCCGGGTGGCGTTGACCCGGCCGATCGAGGAGATCAGACGGAAGGCCAGCTGCGAGGCCGACATCTCCATCGAGAAGACTGCGACTGCCTTCTTGGTCTTGAGCGCGGCGTATTCAGCCATGTTCAGCGCCAGCGTGGTCTTGCCCATCGCCGGACGCGCCGCGAGGATGATCAGGTCGCTGGGCTGAAGGCCCGCGGTCATCTCGTCGAACTCGGTGAAGCCGGTCGGCAGGCCGGTGACGCTGCCCTGGTTCTCGGCGCGCTCCTGCAACAGCTGGAAGGCGTCCTTCATCGCATCGCGCAGCGAGACGAAATCGCGTCGGCCACGGGCGCCGGACTCGGCAATCCTGAACACCTTCTGCTCGGCGCTGGCGAGCACTTCGGGAACGGCCCGCCCCCCGGGCTGGAAGCCGTCGTTGACGATCTCGGTGCCGACTTCGATCAGCTGCCGCAGGATCGCCTTCTCGCGCACGATCTCGCCGTAGGCGGCGATGTTGGCGGCCGAGGGCGTGGTGCTGGCCAGTTCGATCAGATAGGCGGTGCCGCCGATCTGCTCTGCCAGTCCGTTGGATTCGAACCACTCCCCCAAGGTCACCGCGTCGAACGGGCGGTTGCGCTCGGCCAGCTCGCGGATGGCGCGGTAGATCAGCTGGTGATCGCGGCGATAGAAATCGTGCTCGCTGAGGAAGTCGCCGACGCGGTCGAGCGAGTCGGGCGCCAGCATCAGACCGCCCAGCACGGCCTGCTCGGCTTCCACCGATTGCGGCGGCGTGCGCAGGGCTTCGATGCGGGCGTCGGTGCGGTCTTGCTTGAATCCGGGACGTGCGGCCATGGGGTTCTCGTTATGGGGCCGTAGCGAGCGTGCGGACGAACGGTCGGACATCGTAGCGGTCCCATCGCAAAGGTGTTGCGCACAACTCTGTGGATAACCGGTGGGAATCTCAGATCCTGCGACTTTCCGGCCGTCGGCCACGGCATCGAGGAAACGGGCACCCTGCGAGCGTCGATCGGCGTCCGCTCCACCGCACCGACTCAATGCAAGCAGATCGCATCGGTGCCGTCGCCCTTGCCGGCGGCGACGACCTCGTTGCAAAGCAGGATGAACGGCTTGCGGCGCGCGTCGGGTGCCTCACCCCAGGCAGGACTGACGCGGTTCATACGGTTCCTGTGGGGGCAAGGTGCCTGGATCACGACAGGCGCGCGCCCCTTCCGCCACCCCGCAAAGCGAACGGCCGCCCGAAGGCGGCCGTTCGCAACGACCTGGCAGCCCGGAAATCAGGCTTCCGGCTCGACGATCACCTTGACGGTGGTCTCGACATCGGCGTGCAGGCGCACCTCGACCTCGAACTCGCCGGTGCGGCGGATCGGGCCCTCGCCCATCACCACCTCGCCCTTCTCCAGCGCGTAGCCGGCGGCGGTGAAGGCCTCGGCGATGTCGCGCGGCCCGACCGAGCCGTACAGCTTGCCCTCGGTGGAGGCGTTGGCCTTGATGGTGACCGAGACGCCCTCCAGGCGGGCCTTGCGGCCCTCGGCGCCTTCCAGCAACGCCTTGGCCTTGGCCTCGTACTCGGCGCGACGCTGCTCGAACTCGGCGAGGTTCGCCTCGGTCGCCGGCACGGCCTTGCCATAGGGGATCAGGTAGTTGCGGCCGTAACCCGGCTTCACCCTGACCTTGTCGCCGAGGTTGCCGAGGTTGGTCACCTTCTGCAGAAGGATCAGTTCCATGGTCTTGCTCCGTATTCGTTAGCGCGGCCCGAAGCCCCGCAACGCGATGGCTGTCCGAACGGACTGGAATATCGCCCTGCTCGGCGAGCCCGCGCTGGACGCGCCCCTCCGAGCAGGACGGCTTGTTTGAAGAGACCGCCAGGGGTGTGCGGCCTCTCGCGGAAGGATCCGCCTCAGTTGCTGTGGTTGTCGCAGTACGGGATCAGCGCGAGGAAGCGGGCGCGCTTGATGGCGGCCTGCAGCTGGCGCTGATACCTGGACTTGGTGCCGGTGATGCGGCTCGGGACGATCTTGCCGGTCTCGGTCAGGTACTGGCGCAGGGTGTTGAGATCCTTGTAATCGATCTCGGTCACGCCCTCGGCGGTGAACTTGCAGAACTTGCGGCGGCGGAAGAACTTGGACATGTCAGGTCTCCGGAAGCTCGGGATCAGGCGTTGTCGGCGGCGGCTTCGCCGGCGCTCTCGCCTTCGGACTCGTCATCGCGACGGCGACGCTCGCCGCGTTCGCTCTTCTCGTCCTTGCTCTTCATGATGTGCGAGGGCTCGGTGACGGCCTCTTCGCGCTTGATCACCAGATGGCGCAGCACCGCGTCGTTGAAGCGGAAGCCGTCGACCAGTTCATTCAGCACGGCCTGGCCGCACTCGATGTTCATGAGCACATAGTGGGCCTTGACCAGGTTCTCGATCGGGTAGGCCAGCTGGCGGCGGCCCCAGTCTTCCAGACGGTGGATCTTGCCGTTGTCGCCTTCGATCAGCGCCCGGTAGCGCTCGATCATGGCCGGCACCTGCTCGCTCTGGTCCGGGTGGACCATGAAGACGATTTCGTAGTGACGCATGGGTATCTCCTTGTGGATGCTCCCCGGCAGCGCCGGGGATGACAGCCCCCCGCCGCCGGACGGTCCGACGCGGTGGAGCAAGGCCTCCCGCCGAAACGGGAGCCGCGCATTATGGCGCGAATCAATGGCTTGGAGCAAGCCGAAGGCTCTGAACGGACGGACCGCTCAGGGGCGGTGCTTGAGCAGCAGCTCGATCGCCTTGCCCACCGCGGCGAAGGCGAAGGTGCCGGTGACGTGGGTGGCCGCACCCAGCCCCGCCCCGCAGTCGAGTTTGAGCGCCGCGTCGGGACCCCATGCCGGGCGGGTGCCGCAGACGCTGCCGTCGGCCTGCGGGTATTTCACGTTCTCCAGCGAATACACCGCTGGCACCCCGAAATAGCGGTCGGGGTTCTTCGGGAAGCCGAACTCGCCGCGCAGTTTCTTGCGGATCAGCGCCAGCAGCGCGTCGTGCTCGGTGCGCGAAAGGTCGCGCACGCGCACCTGGGTCGGGTCGGTGCGGCCGCCGGCCGAGCCGACCACCACCAGCGACAGCTTGCGGCGGCGGCACCAGGCGATCGCCTCGACCTTGCTGCGGAAGCTGTCGCAGGCGTCCAGCACCAGGTCGTAGCCGCGGCCGAGCAGATCGTCGAGGTTGGCCGGGGTCAGGAACGCCCGCACGCACTCGACCCGGATCGCCGGGTTGATCGCCCGGCAACGCTCGGCCAACGCCTCGGCCTTGCCGCGACCGTAGTGGCCATCCAGCGCGTGCAGCTGGCGGTTGGTGTTGGAGACGCAGATGTCGTCGGCGTCGATCAGCGTGAGCGCACCGATGCCGCTGCGTGCCAGCGCCTCGACCGCCCACGAGCCGACGCCGCCGAGGCCGACCACACAGACATGCCGCCTGGCCAGCGCCGCACCGGCGCCCCGGCCGTAGAGCCGGTCGATGCCGGCGAAACGTTCGCGATGGTGCGGGTTTCCGTCCATCCGTCGATTTTATTCGCCGGACCGGCCACGCGTGATAGTTTTCGCGACTGTCGACGAACGACGGAGCACGCATCATGCGCATCGCCATCGCGATTCTCCTCGGCCTGGCCATCGGTGTGATCGGCACGGCCATGACGCTCAACGCCCTGCGCCAGGCCAGCGCCTTCCCGCGCGGCGTGATGGCGGTGATGCAGCACCACCTGGGCAGCCTGCGCCAGGCGACCCGCGACGGTCGCTGCGATGCCGACGACAGCCAGCGGCGGCTGCGGTCGCTGCGAATGCTGGCCGAGGACATCGCCCCGGCCTTCCCCGGTATCGACGACGCGGTCTTCCGCGACTACACCGCCAGCCTGGTCCGGCAGATCGACGACAGTCTCGCCGCCGCGCCGGCCGACTGTTCCGCGCTGGACGCCGTGGTATCGGACATCGGCAGCCGCTGCAGCGCCTGTCATCGCGATTACCGCTGACTGAACGCCCCTCGTGCCCGATCGGCGATGGTCGGGACGCATTCAGCCGAATCGGACTAGCGTGGCTGTCGAAGCCCCAAGGAACGGCTCCCGGAGGACCCCATGAACATCCGCCTCATCCTGCTTCCCGTGCTCGCCCTTTTCCTGGCCGCCTGCGCCAGCTCGCCGCAGTATGGCGGCGGCTACGGCGGCGGCTACGCCCGCTGCTACGACTGCGGCACGGTCGAGCGCATCGAGGAGGTCCGCGGCGAGCGCCAGGCGACCGGCACCGGCGCGGTGCTCGGCGGCATCGTCGGCGGCGTGCTCGGCAACCAGGTCGGCAGCGGCAGCGGCAAGAAGGCCGCGACC
>JBEQAM010000010.1:0-17240 GCA_041640375.1 Rehaibacterium sp.
CAAGTACACCGCCGTGTCGGTACGCGAAGCCGCGCTGGACGTGGCCGCGATGGCCGAGACCTCGACCAAGGTGTTCGTCTACGAGGTGATGGGCCGCCATGCCGGCTGGCTGGCGGCCGCCGCCGGTCTGGCCGGCGACGGCAAGGACGACGCGCCACAGGTGATCCTGTTCCCGGAGATCGCCTACGACGAGGCGAAGTTCCTCGCCAAGGTGAAAGCCACCGTCGACAAGGTCGGCTGGTGCGTGGTGGTGGTGTCCGAGGGTATCCGCCACCCCGACGGCCGCTTCGTCGCCGAGGCCGGCACGGTCGATGCCTTCGGCCACTCCCAGCTCGGCGGCGTCGGCCCCACGCTCGCCGGCGTGGTAAAGGACAAGCTCGGCCTGAAGGTGCACTGGACCGTGCCGGACTACCTGCAGCGCTCGGCCCGGCACCTGGCCTCGAAGACCGACCTGGAACAGGCCATGGCGGTCGGCGAGGCCGCCGTCGAATACGCGCTCGAAGGCATGAACGGCGTGATGCCGGTGATCGTGCGTACTGCCGACAGCCCCTACCGCTGGAAGATCGCACCCGCGCCGCTGGCGAAGATCGCCAACCATGAGAAGAAAATGCCGAAAAACTTCATCCGCAAGGACGGTTTCGGCATCACCGAGGCCTGTCGCCGCTACCTCGCCCCGCTGATCCGCGGCGAGGCGCCGCCGCCGTACCGGCCGGACGGGCTGCCCGACTACCTGCGCCTGGCCAACACACCGGTCACCCGCCGGCTGCCGCCGTTGCAGGCCTGAACACGGCCATCGCCCACCCAGCCCCGCCGCCGCCGGCCGGTTGCGCCCCTGTCCGGGTCTGACATACTCGGCCGGCCGGGGCGGTACCGGCCCCGGCGTTCATTCGACCTTGGGGAGGGTTTCATGCTTGAGCAGTACGGCTTGACGCTGGCGCTTGCCTGCGCAGCGGTAGCGATCGTGTACGGCATGGTCTCGGCGCGCTGGATCGCCAGCCGCTCGCCCGGCAACGAACGGATGCAGGAGATCGCCGCCGCCATCCAGGAAGGCGCGCGCGCCTACCTCAACCGGCAGTACAGCACCATCGCCGTTGCCGGCGTCGTGCTTTTCCTGTTGCTCGGCTTCTTCCTGAGCTGGGCAAGTGCGTTCGGATTCCTGATCGGCGCCGTGCTCTCGGGCGCGGCCGGCTACATCGGCATGAACGTCTCGGTGCGCGCCAACGTGCGTACCGCCGAAGCCGCGCGCGACGGCATCAACGCCGCGCTCGGCGTGGCGTTCAAGGGCGGCGCAATCACCGGCCTGCTGGTGGTGGGCCTGGGTCTGCTCGGCACCGCCGGCTACTACGCGCTGCTGTTGCAGATGGGACTGGACATGGACCAGACCCTGCACGCGCTGGTCGGCCTGGCCTTCGGCGGCTCGCTGATCTCGATCTTCGCGCGCCTGGGCGGCGGCATCTTCACCAAGGGCGCCGACGTCGGCGCCGACCTGGTGGGCAAGGTCGAGGCCGGCATCCCCGAGGACGACCCGCGCAATCCCGCGGTGATCGCCGACAACGTTGGCGACAACGTCGGCGACTGCGCCGGCATGGCCGCCGACCTGTTCGAGACCTACGCGGTGACGGTGATCGCCACCATGCTGCTGGGCTGGCTGATGGCGGCCGACGTCGGCGCCAACGGCGTGCTCTATCCGCTGGTGCTGGGCGGCGCCTCGATCATCGCCTCGATCGTCGGCACCTTCTTCGTCAAGGCCAAGCCGAACGGCTCGATCATGGGCGCGCTCTACAAGGGCGTGGTGGTGTCCGGCGTGCTGGCGGCGATCGCCTTCTACCCGGTCACCGACGCACTGATGGGCGACTCGCCGGTCGGCGCGCAGAACCTGTACTTCTGCGCCCTGATCGGCCTGCTGCTGACCGGCGTGATCGTCTGGATCACCGAGTACTACACCGGCACCGACTTCAAACCGGTGCGCGACGTGGCCGCGGCCTCGACCACCGGCCATGCGACCAACATCATCGCCGGCCTCGGTGTGTCGATGAAGGCGACGGCCGCGCCGGTGATCGCGGTGTGCCTGTCGATCTGGGCCTCGTACTCGCTGGGCGGCCTGTACGGCATCGCCATCGCCGCCACCGCCATGCTGTCGATGGCCGGCATGGTGGTCGCGCTCGACGCCTACGGCCCGATCACCGACAACGCCGGCGGCATCGCCGAGATGGCCGAGCTGCCCGGCGAGGTGCGCGCGGTGACCGATCCGCTCGACGCGGTCGGCAACACCACCAAGGCGGTGACCAAGGGCTACGCGATCGGCTCGGCCGGCCTGGCCGCGCTGGTGCTGTTCGCCGACTTCACCCACAACCTGGAGGCCGCCGGCAAGGCCACCGACTTCCGCCTCGACGACCCGGCGGTGATCATCGGCCTGTTCATCGGCGGCCTGGTGCCCTACCTGTTCGGCGCGATGGCGATGGAAGCGGTCGGCCGCTCGGCGGCTTCGGTGGTGGAGGAAGTCCGCCGCCAGTTCCGCGAGATCGCCGGCATCATGCAGGGCACCGCCAGGCCGGACTACTCGCGCGCGGTGGACATGCTCACCCGCTCGGCGATCAAGGAGATGATCGTCCCCTCGCTGCTGCCGGTGCTGGTGCCGGTACTGATCGCGGTGCTGATGAACTGGCTGATGGGGCCGGGCGCCGGCATCCGCGCGCTCGGCGGCCTGCTGATCGGCACCATCGTCACCGGCCTGTTCGTGGCGATCTCGATGACCACCGGCGGCGGCGCCTGGGACAACGCCAAGAAGTACATCGAGGACGGCCACCACGGCGGCAAGGGCTCGGACGCGCACAAGGCCGCGGTCACCGGCGACACCGTCGGCGACCCCTACAAGGACACCGCCGGCCCGGCCGTGAACCCGCTGATCAAGATCATCAACATCGTGGCGCTGCTGCTGGTGCCGTTGCTCTAGCCGACGGGCTTGCGCAGGCGCGCGCTTCCTTCCCCCGCCCGCGGGGGAAGGAAGCGGCACAGCACACTGCCGGCCTTCAGACCATGCTCACTGCAACCTCACTGACGCGACTTGCACGGGCCCGGGCGCGGCTGTGCGATGCCACGACCGACACCGTGCCGCTCAGGGTCATCGCCCGCGAGGCGGGCTTGTCGACTTCGCAGTTCATCCGGCGCTTTCGCGCGGTGTTCGGCGAGACCCCGCACCAGATGCGCATGCGCCTGCGGCTCGACGCCGCCAAGCGCCTGCTGGTGCTGCACGGCGAGTCGGTCACCACCGCCTGCATGGCGGTGGGCTTCTCCAGCGTCGGCAGCTTCAGCCATCTGTTCACGCGGCGCTTCGGCGAGCCCCCTTCGGCCTACCGGCGCCGGCGGCTCGCCGCGCCGGACACGCTGAAGGTATGGGTGGCGGACTGCGTGAGCCTCATGAACACAGCGCTCGCCACCCTGGCCACGCAGCAATTTTCGAGAAGCGCGCGAACCGGCGGCATTGCAGAATCGGGGACCTCGACCGCCACGCTGGCGGCACACCCCGCCCAGGAGAAGCTGCGATGAAAGTCACCCTGTCGAGCATCTACGTCGACGACCAGGACAAGGCCTTCAGGTTCTACACCGAGGTGCTCGGCTTCCTGCCGAGCCAGGACATTCCCGCCGGCGACTACCGCTGGATCACGCTGAAATCGCCGGAAGGCGCGGGCGCGGAACTCGCGCTCGAGCCCAACGCCAACCCGGTCGCCCTCGCCTACCAGCGGGGCCTGTTCGAGCAGGGCATCCCGGTCAATTCGTTCGAGGTGGACGACATCCAGGCCGAATCCCGGCGGCTGAAGGCATGCGGGGTGGTGTTCACCCGCGACCCGATGCAGACCGGGCCCGTGTGGACCGCCGTCTTTTCCGACACCTGCGGAAACCTGGTTCAGATCCACCAGACGGCCTGAGCGCGGCACGGGTCCGCCGCCTGCCTGCGGGCCGCCTCGCGGGGCCATGCCTTGATGCAGCGCAGCAACCGCCCGCGTAGAATTGACGGCCCTTTTCCGTCGACCATCTGGAGCAACGCATGGGTCTGGACCTCGTCCCGTCCGGCAGGGATCTGCCGAACGAAATCAACGTCGTCATCGAAATCCCCAAGGACGCCGAGCCGGTCAAGTACGAGGTGGACAAGAGCACCGGCGCGATCTTCGTCGACCGCATCCTGTCGACCCCGATGCGCTACCCCTGCAATTACGGCTACGTGCCGCACACCCTGTGCGGCGACGGCGACCCGGTCGACGTGCTGGTGATCCTGCCGCTGCCGCTGATTCCCGGCTCGGTGATCCGCTGCCGTCCGGTCGGCGTGCTCAACATGACCGACGAGGCCGGCTCGGACGAGAAGCTGGTGGCCGTGCCGGTCGGCAAGGTGTTCGCCGGCTACGCCCACATCGAGGACATCGCCCAGGTGTCCGGCCACTGGCTGGAGCGCATCGGCCACTTCTTCGAGCACTACAAGGACCTGGAGAAAGGCAAGTGGGTCAGGATCGACGGCTGGGGCGGTGCCGCCGACGCCAGGCGCATCGTCATGGAGTCGGTCGAGCGCTACCGCGCCTCGCCGGAGAAGCCGAACTTCTGACGCCTGCCGGGCCGGCGCCACGCGCCGGCCCCGTCCCGCCCCGCCCGCCCGCAGCGCTTCCCCGGGCGATGTCCGAGAACTGACGCAGCGCACACAAACCCATCCTCGATCCGCCGATCATGTGACGGCCGCCGGGCATTGCCATCGTGGCATTCAAGTTTTCGCCCGGCCGGCCGCTATGGATGCCGGAAAAGACTCCCGCGACCCGGCCCCACCCATGGGTCTCGGCACTGCAAAAGGATGGGATATCCGTGTTCGTCCTGATCGTCAGTAGCAACCCGGCGACGCACGCCGAACTGAACCAGACCCTGAGCGACTTCGGTCTCGACTGGGACACCGAACAGGCGCAGGACGCCGTCACCGCGCTCGCCATCGCGATGGAGCGCCCGGTCGACGTCGCCGTCGCCGAACTGCGCGGCCCAGGCTTCGACGGCGCCGGCCTGCTCGCGCAGATCCGCACCCATCACCCCGAGGCGGCCCGCCTCCTGCTGCTGGAGGAGGGTGAAGAACCGGCGGCGATGATGTCGATGGACAGCGCCCACCGCTTCCTCAACAAGCCGCTGCGCGCCGACGAGCTGGTCGACGCGGTGGAAAGCGTGGCCGAACTGCGCGAACTGCTCGATTCGCCCGAACTCAAGGCGGCGGTCGGCCGGGTCGGCAACCTGCCGCCACCGCCCAAGCTGTACCTGGAGCTGACCCGTGCGCTGGAGTCCGAGGACACCACGCCGACCATCCTCGCCAACCTGATCTCGCAGGACCCGGTCATCGCCGCCAAAGTGCTGCGGATGTGCAACTCGGCCTATTTCTCCGGCGGCCGCACCGTCACCGACATCCGCTCGGCGGTGATCCGGCTCGGCCAGCAGACCCTGCGCCGGCTGGTGCTGGCCAGCGAGGTGTTCTCCCAGAACATTCCGAGCAACATCGACCGCGAGGCCATGCAGCAGCGCGCCCTGCTGTCCTCGCAGCTGGCCGCGCGCCTGCTCGGCGGCAGCAGCGCCGAGCTGGCCGCCACCGCCGCCCTGCTTTCCGACGTCGGCATGCTGCTGCCCGGCGTGCGTATCCCCGCCGCCTGCGCGGCCGGCGAACTGGACAAGTGCAGCGGCCCGCACTACGCCGAGGCCGGGGCCTACCTGCTCGGCCTGTGGGGCCTGCCGATGCCCATCGTCGAAGCCGTGGCCAGCCATCACCAGCCCGGCCGCAGCCGTTTCCGCGGCTTCTGGGTCGGCGGCGCGGTGCACGTGGCGCGCGCCCTGGTGTCCGGCGAGGCCGTCGACGAGAAGTACCTGGAATCGGTCGGCCTGCGCGACCGCCTGGCGACCTGGCGCAGGATGGCCGACGAGCTGCTGGCCACCGAGGCGGCCTGAGGGCTGCGGAAACCGGAAACCGGAAACCGGAAACCGGAAACCGGAAACCGGAAACCGGAAACCGGCAAAGCCTCGCGTCGCTGCCGCTCACGCGCAAGCGGCAGCGGCGCTTGCGTCCCGTCCTGCGCCCCGGCGCGGCCCATCACTCCGGCCGATAGACGTGGCCGCTCTGGGCGCGGAATTCGGCGGCCTTTTCTTCCATGCCACGCGCCAGCGCCTCGGCCGCATCGCTCACGCCCTTGTCCCTGGCGTAATCGCGCACGTCCTGGGTGATCTTCATCGAGCAGAAGTGCGGGCCGCACATCGAGCAGAAGTGGGCGAGCTTGTGCGCTTCCTTCGGCAGCGTCTGGTCGTGGTACGCGCGCGCCCGCTCCGGGTCGAGGCCGAGGTGGAACTGATCCTCCCAGCGGAACTCGAAGCGCGCCTTGGAGAGCGCGTTGTCGCGCGCCTGCGCGCCGGGGTGACCCTTGGCCAGATCGGCCGCGTGGGCGGCGATCTTGTAGGCCATCAGGCCTTCGCGCACGTCCTCGCGATCAGGCAAGCCCAGGTGTTCCTTGGGCGTGACGTAGCAGAGCATGGCGGTGCCGAACCAGCCGATCATGGCCGCGCCGATCGCCGAGGTGATGTGGTCGTATCCCGGCGCGATGTCGGTGGTCAACGGTCCCAGCGTGTAGAACGGCGCCTCGCCGCAGACGGCGAGCTGCTTGTCCATGTTCTCGCGGATCAGGTGCATCGGCACGTGACCGGGCCCCTCGATCATGGTCTGCACATCGTGCTTCCAGGCGATCTGCGTCAGCTCGCCCAGGGTCTCGAGTTCGGCGAACTGGGCGGCGTCGTTGGCGTCCGCGATGGAACCCGGGCGCAGACCGTCGCCGAGCGAGAAGGCCACGTCATAGGCCTTCATGATTTCGCAGATCTCCTCGAAGTGGGTGTAGAGGAAATTCTCCTTGTGGTGCGCCAGGCACCACTTGGCCATGATCGAGCCGCCGCGCGAGACGATGCCGGTGACGCGCCTGGCCGTCAGCGGCACGTAACGCAGCAGCACCCCGGCGTGGATGGTGAAGTAGTCCACGCCCTGCTCGGCCTGCTCGATCAGGGTGTCGCGGAAGATCTCCCAGGTCAGCTCCTCGGCGCGACCGTCGACCTTCTCCAGCGCCTGGTAGATCGGCACCGTGCCGATCGGCACCGGCGAGTTGCGGATGATCCACTCGCGGGTCTCGTGGATGTGCTTGCCGGTGGAAAGATCCATCACCGTATCGGCACCCCAGCGGATCGCCCACACCAGCTTCTCGACTTCCTCGGCGATGCCCGAGGACACCGCGCTGTTGCCGATGTTGGCATTGACCTTGGTGAGGAAGTTGCGGCCGATGATCATCGGCTCGCTCTCGGGATGGTTGATGTTGCTGGGGATGATGGCGCGACCGCGGGCGACCTCATCGCGCACGAACTCCGGCGTGATCAGCTTGGGAATGCTCGCGCCGAAGCTCTCGCCCGGATGCTGGCGCAGCAGGTGCGCTTCGCGGATCGCCTCGATGCGCTGGTTCTCGCGGATGGCGATGTATTCCATCTCCGGCGTGACGATGCCGCGGCGGGCGTAGTGCATTTGGGTCACGTTGGCGCCGGCGCGTGCGCGACGCGGGGCGGCGAGGTTGGGGAAGCGCACCGCACCGAGCCGGGCATCGGCCGCACGCTGGCGGCCGAATTCGGAACTCGGACCGGCCAGCACCTCGGTATCGCCGCGCTCGGCGATCCATTGCGCCCGCAACGCCGGCAGGCCGCGTGCCAGGTCGATCTTCGCCTCGGGATCGGTGTAGGGGCCGGAGGTGTCGTAGACCGTGAACGGCGCGTTCTTCTCCGCACCGAACACCCGCGGGGTGTCGCTGAGCGTGATCTCGCGCATCGGCACGCGCAGGTCCGGGCGTGAGCCCTGGACATGAATCTTGCGCGAGCCGGGGATCGGGCGGGTGACGGATTCGGAGAGCTGCGCGGCCTGGCGCAGCAGTTCGGTGGGCACGGCATTCATGGCGTTCGTCCTGCGGTGGGCTCGTGGGAGAGCGGGACGAAGCGACGGCGCCGGCACGCGGACGACGGTCCGCGCAGCGAAGCTTCCCTACGCCGGTATCAGCCGGATCAGGTTCGAAGGGTCTGTCTCAGCCCGCGCCGCGCGTGGGCACCCCCGCTTCAGGCGCCTATTGGAGCACGGACGGCGGGGGTGTGCGAGCGGAGCGGGTTCGACCACGGTCAGGACGTGTCGGAGTGCGCCGCGACCAGGGCCGGGCCCTGGGTACGCCCACATTCATTCCATGGCCAATCCGCGCTCATCCGCGTCGATCCGTGGCTGAGAGGCATCTCCCCATCACGCCGCACGCCGCACCCGGAACCACGCCGCATACAGCGCCGGCAGGAACAGCAGGGTCAGCACGGTGGCCACCAGCAGGCCGCCCATGATCGCCACCGCCATCGGGCCGAAGAACACGCTGCGCGAGAGCGGGATCATCGCCAGCACCGCCGCCAGCGCGGTCAGCACGATCGGTCGGAAACGGCGCACGGTGGCGTCGATGATGGCCTGCCACGGGTGGCTGCCGGCGGCGATGTCCTGCTCGATCTGATCCACCAGGATGATCGAGTTGCGCATGATCATGCCCGACAGCGCGATGGTGCCGAGCATGGCGACGAAACCGAAGGGCACCCGCCCGACCAGCAGGAACGCCGTCACACCGATCAGCCCCAGCGGCGCGGTCAGGAACACCAGCAGCGAGCGCGAGAAGCTCTTGAGCTGGATCATCAGCAGGGTGAACACCACCACCAGGAACAGCGGCATCCCGGCGGCCACCGAGCGGGAGCCGCGCGCCGAATCCTCCACCGTGCCGCCGATCTCCAGCCGATAGCCCGGCGGCAGTGCCGCACGCAGCGGATCGAGCTTCGGCGAGATCTCGGCCACCACCGTCGCCGGCAGCGCCTTGCCGTAGATGTCGGCGCGCACGGTGACGGTGGGCAGGCGGTCGCGATGCCAGATGATGCCTTCCTCGAAGCCGTACTCGAGCCTGGCGATCTGGCTCAGCGGCACACTGCGGCCGTTGGCCGTCGGCACCGACAGGCTGGGCAGCAGGCCGAGACTGGTGCGCTCCTCCTCCGGGCCGCGCAGCAGGATCTCGATCAGCTCGTTGTCCTCGCGGTACTGGCTGACGTGGGAGCCCGACAGCGAACCCTGCAGGAACTTCGCCAGCGCCGCCGAACTCACGCCCAGCGCGCGGGCGCGCTCCTGGTCCACTTGCAGGCGCACGACCTTGCTCGGCTCCTCCCAATCCAGGTTCACGTTGGTGACGTGGGGATTGGCGCGCACCACGTCGGCGACCTCGCGTGCCAACCGACGCACTTCCGGGATGTGCTCGCCGGAGACGCGGAACTGGATCGGGTAGCCGACCGGCGGGCCGTTCTCCAGCCGGGTCACGCGCGTCTGCACGTCGGGAAACCGCTCCTCGAGGGTCTGGATCAACCAGGCCCGCACCCGCTCGCGCGCCTGGATGTCGCGGGTGAGCAGCACGAACTGGGCGAAACTGGCCTGCGGCAACTGCTGGTCGAGCGGCAGGTAGAAACGCGGCGAGCCGGTGCCGACATAGGCGACATAGTTCTCGATGCCGTCCTGCGTCTGCAGCAGCGCCTCCAGCTTGCGCGCCTGCGCCTCGGTGGCGCGCAGGGAGCTGCCCTCGGCCAGCTTGAGATCGACCATCAGCTCCAGTCGCGTCGAGGCCGGGAAGAACTGCTGCGGCACGAAGCGGAACAGCGCCACCGAGGCGACGAACAGCGCCACGGTCACCGCGATCACCAGCCCGCGACGGTCCACGCACCACTCGACCAGGGCGCGGAAGCGGCGGTAGAACGGCGCCGCGTAGGGGTCGTGCGCGCCATGCGCCCCGCCATGCCGCTTCGCCAGATCCGGCAGCAGCTTGTCGCCGAGGTAGGGCACGAACACCACCGCCGCGACCCAGCTCACCAGCAGCGCCAGCGTCACCACCTGGAAGATCGAGCGGGTGTACTCGCCGGTACTCGACGCCGCGGTGGCGATCGGCAGAAAGCCGGCCGCCGTCACCAGCGTGCCGGTGAGCATCGGGAAGGCGGTCGCCTTCCACATGAAGGCGGCGGCCTTCAGACGGTCCCAACCCTGCTCCATCTTCACCGCCATCATCTCCACGGCGATGATCGCGTCGTCCACCAGCAGACCAAGCGCCAGCACCAGCGCGCCGAGCGAGATCTTGTGCAGGCCGATGCCGAAGTAGTGCATGCCGGCGAAGGTCATCGCCAGCACCAGCGGGATCGACACCGCCACCACCAGCCCGGTGCGGAAGCCCAGCGAGAAGAAGCTCACCAGCAGGACGATGACGACCGCTTCGGCCAGCACCTTGACGAACTCGCCGACCGAGGCGCGCACCGCGCGCGGCTGATCGGCCACCTTGTGCAGGCTCATGCCGACCGGCAGCGTCTCCTGCAGCCGGGCGAACTCGCTCTCCAGCCGCTTGCCCAGCTGGAGGATGTTGCCGCCATCGCGCATCGCCACTGCGATCCCGATGGCGTCCTCGCCCATGAAGCGCATGCGCGGCGCCGGCGGGTCGGAGAAGCCGCGCCGAACCTCGGCGACATCGCCGATCCGGAAGTCACGACCGGCGACGCGGATCGGAAACTCGCGGATCGCCTCCACCGACTCGAACTGCCCGGACACACGCAGCTGCACGCGGTCGGTGGGCGTCTCGAAAAAGCCGGCCGGCAGCACCGCGTTCTGTTCGTCGAGCGCGCGCTGCACCTCGGCCAGCGGCACCCCGAGCGTCGCCAGCTTCACGTTGGACAGCTCGATCCAGATCTTTTCTTCCTGCAGCCCGATCAGCTCGACCTTGCCCACGTCCGGCACCCGCTGCAGCTCCAGCTGCAGGCGCTCGGCGTAGTCCTTCATGGTGGCGTAGTCGAAGCCGTCCGCCGTCAGCGCGTAGATGTTGCCGAAGGTGTCGCCGAACTCGTCGTTGAAGAACGGACCCACCACGCCCGGCGGCAGCGTGTGGCGGATGTCGCCGACCTTCTTGCGGATCTGGTACCACAGGTCGGGCAGGTCCTTCGACGTCAGCGAGTCCTTCGCCACGAAGATGACCTGCGACTCGCCCGGCCGCGAATAGGCGCGAATGAACTCGTAGCGCCCGGTCTCCATCAGCTTCTTCTCGATGCGCTCGGTGACCTGGCGCGCCACCTCTTCCGCGGTGGCGCCCGGCCAGAGCGTGCGGATGACCATCGCCTTGAAGGTGAATGGCGGGTCCTCGCTCTGGCCCAGGCGCAGGTAGGAGAACAGGCCGATCACCGCCAGCAGCAGCATGGCGTAGAGCACCAGCCCGCGGTTGCGCAGGGACCACTCGGAGAGATTGAAGCGTTCCATCGCGCAGGACTCAGGGCTGGCTGACGAGGAGGGCGACGTCGCGGTTCTCACGGTCCACCGGCCTGACCTGCTGGCCATCGCGCAGCAGGTGCACGCCGGCGGCGACGATCCAGTCGCCCGGCTGCAGGCCGGAAAGTACTGGCACGTGGTCTTCGGCGTACGGGCCGAGCTCGACCGCGACCCGCTGCACCCGCGCACTGGCCGGATCCACGCGCCATACGAACGGCTCGCCGGCGTCGGCGTGGATGGCCGACAGCGGCACGGTCAGCTCGACCTTGCCGTTGCGCGCGACGTACACCCGCGCGCTCTGGCCGAGTTCGACCGCCGCGTCGGCGGCGAAGGCCACCCGCGCCGCGAAGGTACGCGACTGCGGGTCGGCCGCCGGCGCCAGCTCGCGCAGCGTGCCGGCAAAGCGCTCGCCGTCGCGCGACCACAACACCACCGTCACCGGCTGACCGATGGCGAACTGCCCGACCCGCTGCTCGGGCAGGCTGATGGCCACCTCGCGCTCGCCATCCTGCGCCAGCACGAATACCGTCTGACCCGCTGCCACCACCTGCCCGGCCTCGACCAGGCGCTGCGCGATCACGCCGTCGGCTGGCGCGAGCAGCCGCGCATAAGCAGCCTGGTTGCGAGCCACCCCGTAGTGCGCACGCGCCTGTTCGACCCGGGCCTGGGCGGCGCGGAACGCGTTGTCGCGGGCTTCGAACAGCGACCGGCTCACCAGCTGCTCGTCGGCCAGGGCGCGATAGCGGTCGCGCTCGGCGCGGGCGAGCTCCAGGTCGGCCTCGGCGGCGGCGAGCTGGGCTCGCGCGGCCTCCACCTGCAGGCGCACATCCTCCGCATCCAGCTCGGCCAGCACCTGGCCGCTGCGCACGCGGTCGCCGACCTCGACGTGACGGCGCGCCATCTTGCCGCCGATGCGGAAGGCCAGCGCCGGCTCGTGGCGGGCGCGCACCTCGCCGGCGAAGGCCTCGAAGGCCGCGGCCGACGGCACGGGCTGCACGACCATCGCCGGCCGGACCGGCTCGACTTCGCCGTTGCCGTGGCCGCAGGCGGCCAGCAGCAGGGCCAGCGCCATCGCCGCGCCCGGGCGGAGCGGATGCTTGGACATCGTGATTTCCTCGTGTTCCGGACGGAACTGAAATTGAACTGTCGGGTATAGTATAATTACCACACTGCACAGTCCACTATTTGCCCGCCGCGGAACAGTGATGCCCAAGCCACGCGCCAAACCCGCCGGACCCGGCCGCCCCAAGGACCTGGAGAAGCGCCAGGCCATCCTCGACGCCGCCAAGCGGCTGTTTCCGCGCCACGGTTACGACGGCATCAGCATGGACGCGATCGCCACCGAGGCCGGCGTCTCCAAACTCACCGTCTACAGCCACTTCACCGACAAGGACACCCTGTTCGCCGAGGCGGTGAAGGCCAAGTGCGAGGAGATGCTGCCGCATGCGGTGTTCGAGCTCGGCCCGGATGCCGGCCCGATCCGCGAGGTGCTGTTGACCATCGCCCGCCGCTTCCACTGCCTGGTGACCAGCGACGAGGCGGTGCGCCTGCACCGGATCATGGCGGCACAGGCGCCGGACAGCCCCAAGCTGGCCAGGCTGTTCTACGAGGCCGGCCCGCGCCGCACCCTGGCCGAATTCGAGGCCCTGCTGCGCCACGCCCACGACGCCGGCGCCCTCGACGTGCCCGACCCGGTCCGCTCGGCCGAACATTTCTTCTGTCTGATCAAGGGCCTGAACCATCTGCGCGTGCTGATCGGTTGTTGCGAACCGCTGTCGGCGGAAGCGACCGAGACGCACCTGCGCAGCGTCGTCGACCTGTTCGTGCGGGCGCATGCGCCGGCCGGCGACCGCCGCTGAGGCAACCGTGGCGTACTCGCCGGCATCCGAAGGCCGCAGCGTCGAGAGAAAGACTGTCCCGCCAGCCCCCGTTCCGCGCCCCCACCCGATGCCTAGACTCTCTCCACTCCACCGCCGCCCGTCCCGCCCCCCGGCCGATGGTCACGATGACCTCCGGCACTGCGGCGGCGCAGCGGGCCTGACGGAAGCTTCGCTTCCCCCTGCCGGCTCCCGGACGTAAACTTTTGCGTCTTTTCGCATCAAGGATTTGCGCCAGATGGCAATCGATTTCGAGCAGGCCCGTCACGCCATGATCGAGCAGCAGGTGCGGCCCTGGGAGGTGCTGGACCCGCGCGTGCTCGAGACCCTGTCCGCGGTCAGGCGCGAGGACTACGTGCCGCCACGCCACCGCAAGCTCGCCTTCGCCGACCTGGCGCTGCCGCTGGAGCATGGCGAGTTCATGATGAAGCCGGTGGTCGAGGGCCGCATGCTGCAGGCGCTCGACCTCGCCCCCGAGCACGATGTGCTGGAGATCGGCACCGGCTCGGGCTTCATCACCGCCTGCCTGGCACGTCTGGCACGCGCGGTGACCAGCATCGACATCCATGCCGACTTCACCGAGCGCGCCCGTCAGCGCCTGCTCGCCGACGGCGTCACCAACGTGCGACTGGAGACGGCCGACGCGCTGGCCTACGACCCCGGCCGCCAGTTCGATGCGGTCTGCGTGACCGGTGCGGTGGCCGAAATTCCGTCCCGCTTCCGCGAGTGGGTGAAGCCGGAGGGCCGGCTGTTCGTCGTGCGCGGCCACTCGCCGGTGCAGGAGGCCGTGCGCCTGGTGCGCCGTGGCGAGCGCTGGGTGGAAGAGAGCCTGTTCGAAACCGACATCCCCTACCTGCGGGGTGCCGCGCCCGTGGCGCGTTTCACCCTCTGATCCCGACAAGTAAAGGAACCCGCATGCGCTTCCGCCTCCGCCCCCTCAGCCTCGCCATCCTGCTGGGCACCGTCGCCGGCGCCGCCGGCGCGGCCGACCTGATGCAGGCGTACGACCTCGCCCGCCAGAGCGACCCGCAGCTGGCCGCCGCCGAGAGCCAGATGCTGTCGCAGCGCGAAGGCGTGAACATCTCGCGCGCCAACCTGCTGCCGCAGATCGACGGCGAAGCCAGCCTCTCCGACTTCCGAGGCGACAGCAGCGGCATCAGCGCCCGCCCCAATCCCGACGGCACGGTCGGCTTCGGCCCCAGCAGCGGCAGCAGCGACGACCGCACCCGCAGCTACTCGCTCACGCTGCGGCAATCGGTCTACAGCCACGCCAACTACACCGGCCTGCGTGCCAGCCGCGCCCGCGCCGAGCGTGCCGCCGCCGACTATGAGGCCGCCAACCACGCGCTGATGGTTCGCGTCGCCGAGGCCTACTTCAACGTGCTCACCGCGATCGAGACGCTGGCCTCGGCCCGCGCCGAAGAGCGCGCGGTCAAGCGCCAGCTCGACCAGGCCGAGAAGCGCCTGGAGGTCGGCCTGTCGCCGATCACCGATGTGCACGAGGCGCGCGCCCGTTACGACAGCGCCCGCGCCGCGGCGATCTCCGCCGAGACCACCCTGGACGACGCCCGCGAGGCGCTGGCCGAGATCACCGGCCGCGCCCTGTACGGCCTCAAGGGCCTGGGGCCGGACTTTCAGCCGACCGCACCCACGCCCGAGGACGCCGAGGCCTGGGTGAAGCTGGCGCTCGACCAGAACCCGGCGCTGCGCTCGCGCCTGCTGGCGCTGCAGGCCGCCGACCACGACATCGGCACCGCCCGCGCCGGCCATCTGCCGACGCTCAGCGCCTCGGTGCGCCGCTTGGACACCGCGACCTGGGGCGAGACCACCTCGAACACCGTGACCTTCCCCTCCACCAGCGCGCGCGACAACACCACCGTCGGCCTGACCCTCACCGTACCGCTGTTCGCCGGCGGTGCCACCCAGGCCCGGGTGCGCCAGGCGATCCACATCCGCGACGCCACCGCCGACCAGTACGAGCAGGAGCAGCGCGCGGTCATCCGTCAGACCCGCAATGCCTACCGCTCGCTGCTGGCGGGCCTGAGCGAGATCGACGCTCGCCAGCAGGCGCTGGTGTCGGCGCGCAGCGCGCTGGAGGCCACCGAAGCCGGCTTCGAGGTCGGCACCCGCACCATCGTCGACGTGCTGATCAGCCAGCAGCAGCTCTACCAGGCGCAGCGCGAATACGCCCGCGCCCGCCACGGCTTCCTGGTCAATGGCCTGCGCCTGAAGCAGGCGGCCGGCAACATCGAGATCGGCGACGTGCAGTCGGTGAACCGCCTGCTGGTGGCCGACGCCGAAGCCGCGCTGGACGCCGTCGCCGAGTGAGCCGCCCCGGCCCGCCGCCCGCGCCTCAGCGGGCGGCGGGGAACACGTTCTCGATCAGCGCCAGCGTGCGCGCCAGCGCGCCGCGCTCGTGCTCGACCACGCGCCGCCCGGCCTCGCCCATCGCCTGCCGCACGCCCGGCTCGCCGAGCAGCCGGATCAGTTCCTGCGCCAGCGCATCGACATCCTCCACCGCATGCAGCGCGCCCTCGCGGGCCAGCATCGCGGTCGCCTCGGCGAAATTGAAGGTGTGCGGGCCGACCAGCGCCGGCACGCCCAGCGCCGCCGGCTCCATCACGTTGTGGCCGCCGATCGCCTGCAGGCTGCCGCCGACGAAAGCGACGTCCGCGACGGCGTAGAAGTTCATCAGGTCGCCGAGCGTGTCGATCACGAAGCACTGTGTGTCCGGCCGCGGCAGCTCGTCCTGACTGCGGCAGGCGGTGACCAGGCCGGCGTCGCGCGCCGCCTCGATCACCTGCGCGAAACGCTCGGGATGGCGCGGCGCCCACAGCAGCAGCGCGTCGGGGAAGTGCTGGCGCACCCGCGCATGCGCGCGCAGCACCAGCGGCTCCTCCTGCTCGTGGGTGCTGGCCGCCACCCAGACCGGCCGGTGCGCGCCCCAGACCGTGCGCCAGGCCGCCGCCGCCGCCTCCAGCCCCTCGGGCACGCCCTGGTGGTACTTGAGGTTGCCGACCACGTGCAGCCGGGCCGGATCGGCGCCGAGTTCGACCAGCCGCTCCGCGTCCGGGGCCGACTGTGCCGCCACCAGCGCCGCGCTGCGGATCGCCTCGCGCACCAAGGGGCGGACCGGTCCGTAACCGCGCAGCGACTTCTCGCTCAAGCGCGCATTGGCCACCACCACCGGAATGCCGCGCAGCCGGCAGGCGTGGAACAGATTCGGCCAGATCTCGGTCTCCATGATCACCGCCAGCGCCGGCCGCACGCGATCGAGGAAGCGGTTCACCGGCCCGTGCAGGTCGTAGGGCAGATAGACGTGGAAGACCGAGTCGCCCCACAGTTTGCGCACCCGCGCCGAGCCGGTGGGGGTGATCGAGGTGACCACGATGCGTCGCCCCGGATACCGTTCGCGCAGCGCCGCCAGCAGCGGCGCGGCGGCGTTGGTCTCGCCGACCGATACCGCGTGCACCCAGATCGTGTCGCGCAGGCCGGGGTCGGGAAAGCGACCGAAGCGCTCGCCCCAGCGGGCGAGATAGTCGCGTTGGTCGAGGCCGCGCAGCGCCAGGCGCAACAGCATCAGCGGCATCAATAGCCGCAGCACCAGGGAATAGAAGGCGCGCAGCAAGCGCAGACCGGGGGATTCTCGCATCGGCGAAGGATAGCGGTCGGCGCAGGCGCGAGGAACGGCGGGCTCCGGGAGAGCACATCGAAGCATCGCCGTCCCGGTCCACACCGGCACCGGTGCCGGCCCGGCTTCCGGCGGTGACAGGAAACGGATGCCGGCATGCGCCGACCGGGCGACCGCGCGACCGGAACCCCTACAATGCCGCGATGGCATCGTCACCCTCCTCCCTGCCACCTCCCCCGCTGTCCCCCCGCCATTGGCCGACCTGGGCCGGCATCGGCCTGATGTGGCTGCTCGCACGCCTGCCCTGGCCAGTGCAGCGCGGCCTCGGCCGCGGGCTGGGCGCGCTGCT
>JBEQAM010000011.1:0-17095 GCA_041640375.1 Rehaibacterium sp.
CGCTGCCCGCGCTGGCACCGCCCCCCGACACCTCGCCCCGCACCAGTCGCACCGGCCGCACCGGCCGTGAGGAGAGCCGCCGATGAGGCCGATCATCGTCATTGTCGCCGTGCTGGCCGTGCTGCTCGGCATGGGTTCGGTCTACCAGGTGCGGGAGAACCAGGTCGGCATCCGCTTCCAGTTCGGCCGCGTGGTCGAGAGCGACATCCAGCCCGGCATCCACTTCAAGCTGCCGCTGGTGCAGAGCGTGCTGGTCTTCGACCGTCGCATCCTCACCCTCGACGCCCAGCCCGAGCGCTACCTGACCAGCGAGAAGAAGGACGTCAATGTCGACTTCTTCGTGAAGTGGCGCATCCGCGACGTGCGCCGCTACTACCAGGGCACCGCCGGCAACGAGCTGGCGGCCCTGCAGCGCCTGCGGCCGATCGTCACCGAGGCGATCCGCAACGAGATCAACCAGCGCACCCTGCAGGACGTGGTGGCCGGTGAGCGCGCCTATCTCGCCCAGCGTTTCATCCAGGTGGCCAACCAGGCCAGCGAGAGCCTCGGCATCGAGGTGGTGGACGTGCGCATCAAGCGCATCGACCTGCCCGAGGACAGCACCGTGATCGGCTCGGTGTTCGACCGCATGCGTGCCGAGCGCCTGCGCGTCGCCAACCAGTTGCGTGCCGAGGGCCAGGAGGCGTCCGAGCGGATCCGCTCCGACGCCGAGCGCCAGCGCGTGGTGATCGTGGCCGAGGCCGAGCGCGACGCCCAGCGGCTGCGCGGTGAAGGCGACGCCCGCGCCGCCGAGATCTACGCCGCGGCCTACGGCCGTGATGCCGAGTTCTACGCTTTCTATCGCAGCCTGGAAGCCTACCGTCGGGCTTTTGCCGACGGCGAGGGCGTGATGGTGCTCGACCGCAACGCCGAGTTCCTGCGCTACTTCGAGCAGGGCGCGCGTACGCCGGCGCGCTGAACAGGGCATGCTCGCTGACCTGCTGGCCGCGCTGTGCCTGGTGCTGGTGATCGAGGGGCTGTTCCTGTTCGTCGCACCGCAGGCCTGGAAACAGGCCGCGGCGCAGTTGATCCAGGCCCATGACCGTGTCCTGCGCATCGGCGGCGCGGTCATGATCGTGCTGGGGCTGCTGGCCTTGCAGTTCGTGCGCTGAGGGCCCCGTCGCCGTGGCGGCCGGTGGGAGTGGCCATGGCCGCGGTCCTGCATATCCCGCATATGGTATGGGGCGTAACGCCCTCATGGCGGCTCCCGGCGGCAGCGCGGCAGCGCGCCGGTCTCCCGCCCCTTGGGCTGGGCCTGCAATCCCCGGCGTTTTCCGGGATAATTCACCAAAGCCGGGGCGGTCCCCCGGCTTTTTCCGTGTCTGGGGTGCGAAGTATCCGGCCCCGGTCCGGTACCCGCGCGAATCTTGGAGAGTGAGATGGGTCAGTCGGTCGTAGTGTTGGGTGCCCAGTGGGGCGACGAGGGCAAGGGCAAGATCGTCGACCTGCTGACCGAGCAGGTGGGCGCGGTGGTCCGCTACCAGGGCGGCCACAATGCCGGCCACACGCTGGTGATCGGCGGCAAGAAGACCGTCCTGCACCTGATTCCCTCCGGCATCCTGCGCGAGGGCGTGCTGTGTCTGATCGGCAACGGCGTGGTGCTGAGCCCGGCCGCGCTCAGGAAGGAAATCGCCGAGCTCGAGGCCGAGGGTGTCGAGGTGCGCTCGCGGCTGAAGATCAGCCCGGCCACGCCGCTGATCATGCCCTACCACATCGCGCTCGATCAGGCCCGCGAGAAGGCTTTGGCCGGCCGGGCCATCGGCACCACCGGCCGCGGCATCGGCCCGGCCTACGAGGACAAGGTGGCCCGCCGCGGCGTGCGCGTGGCCGACCTCAAGTACCCCGACGAGCTGGCCGAGAAGCTGCGCGGCGTCATCGACTACCACAACTTCGTGCTGACCAGATACCTCGGCGCCGAGGGCGTGGACTACCAGGCGGTGCTGGACGAGGCGCTGGCCTTCGGCGAGTACGTCGAGCCGATGAAGCACGACGTCGCCGGCCTGCTGCACCAGCTGCGTCGCGAGGGCAGGCGCGTGCTGTTCGAGGGTGCGCAGGGCTCGCTGCTGGACATCGATCACGGCACCTATCCCTACGTCACCTCGTCCAACACCACCGTCGGCGGCGCGCTGGCCGGCACCGGGGTCGGCGCCGATGCGATCGACTACGTGCTCGGCATCGCCAAGGCCTATGCCACCCGCGTCGGCGGCGGCCCGTTCCCGACCGAGCTGCACGACGCCATGGGCGAGGAAATCCGCAAGCGCGGCCAGGAGTTCGGCGCCACCACCGGCCGCCCGCGCCGCTGCGGCTGGATCGACATCGTCGCGCTCAAGCGCGCGGTCGCCATCAACGGCATCACCGGCCTGTGCGTGACCAAACTCGACGTGCTCGACGGCCTGCCCAGCCTGAAGATGTGCATCGCCTACCGCTACCACGGCAAGGAGACCGAGTACCCGCCGCTGGACGCCGCCGGCTGGGACGAGATCGAGCCGGTGTACCTGGAGTTCCCGGGCTGGAGCGAGTCCACCCACGGCATCACCGAGTGGGACAAGCTGCCGCCGGCGGCGCGCGCCTACCTGCGTGCGCTGGAGGAGCTGGTCGGCTGCCCGCTGGCCATCGTGGCCACCGGCCCCGAGCGCGAGGCCAACATCATCCTGCAGGACCCCTACGCCTGATCCGGCATCTCGCGCGGACCCGCGCGGGATGACAGCCGGACGGCGCGGCGCGAAGATGCGCGCATGTTCCGCGTCCTCGGCATCGACCATGTCGTGCTGCGCGCCCGCGATCCGCGGGCGCTGGTGCGTTTCTACGTCCAGGCGCTGGGCTGCCCGGTCGAGCGCGAGCAGCCGGACATCGGGCTGATCCAGCTGCGCGCCGGCCGTGCGCTGATCGACATCGTCGATGCTGCCGACGCGCCGCCCGGCCCCGAGGGCCGCAACCTGGATCATCTGTGCCTGCGGGTCGAGCCCTGGGATCTCGACGCCCTTCGCGCCCACCTGGCTGCGCACGGTGCGCGTCTCGGCGAGTACGGCGAGCGCTACGGTGCCGAAGGGCGCGGCCCCTCGCTCTACCTGTACGACCCCGAGGGTAACAGGCTCGAGCTCAAGGGGCCCGCGGCGGCTTCCGCCTGAGGTCCTCCACGCGCCGGTGCTCGGCCTCGGCCAGCACCCGCGCCTGGCGGATGCGCTCGAGCCACAGCGCGTTCTTCTCCGCCTCTTCCTCGTGCGCCGCATCGGGGATGCGGTTGAACGGGATGCGCATCGGCGCGGCGGTCAGCGCATCCTGGGCGCCGCCGAAGTAGATCTTGTTCAATCCGTATTTTTCGTTGATGCGGTCGATCACCGCGTTGAGCGCGCGCGCCTCGGCCTCGTCCTGCTGGCCGAACAGCGAGCCGCTGCTCTGGCCGCGCTCGATCAGCCGCAGCAGGGTCACGCCCACCGCCAGCACTGGCCGGCGGTCGCGGCGAGGCGCGATCAGCTCGCCCAGCCGGTGCAGCAGGGCGCGGGTGTCGTCGCAGTGGTCGAACTCCACCGCCGCCTCCCACGGTTCGGCGCCGACGTACTTCACCTTCACCTGCAGCGCGCCGGCCAGCAGGCTCTCGCCGCGCAGGCGCATCGCCGCCTTCTGCAGCAGCTTCTTGAGTACGGCGTTGGCGCCGGCCGTGCCGCGCAGCTCCGGTGGCAGCACGTGCGAATGGCCGATCGAGCCGCGCCGGGTCGGCGCGTCCTCGACTTCCTCGCCGTGCAGCCTGGCGTGGAAGCGTTCGCCCTCGATGCCACCCCAGATCCGCCGCAGCTCGTGGCGTGGCGCCGCGCACAGGCGCTCGACGGTGGCGATGCCGGCCGCGCGCAGCCGCGCCTCCATCGCCGGGCCGATGCCGCACAGATCGCTCAGCCTCAGCCGGTACAGCGCCTGCGGCAGATCGGCCGCCTCCAGCACCACCAGCCCGTCGGGCTTGTGCATGTCCGAGGCGGTCTTGGCGAGGAAGGCATTGGGCGCGATGCCGATCGAGCAGCGCAGCCACTCGCCGACCTCGGCCACCGCGGCCTTGATCTCGCGCGCCAGCGCCACCGCGCGCTCGCGCCGGCGCTGGCTGCCCAGCAGCGTGCAGGCCACCTCGTCGATCGAGCCGACCTTGTGGATCGGGATGCAGCGCTCGATCGCCGCCAGCAGCGCGTGGTGGTAGTGCACGTAGCGCCCCGGCCGCGCCGGCACGATGGCGATGTCCGGACACAGCCGGCGCGCCTCGCGCACCAGGGTGCCGGTCTTCACCCCGTGGCGCTTGGCCTCGATGCTGGCGGCGATACAGCAGGTCGATTCCGCCATCACCGGCACCACGCCGACCGGCCGGCCGCGCAGCGCCGGGTCGTCCTGCTGCTCGACCGAGGCGAAGTAGGAGTTGAAGTCGACGAACAGGCTGCGCAGCGTCATGGCGGACATTCCCGACGCGGGCAACCGAGTCTACGCCGCCCGCCGTTAACCGGCGGTCGTTGTAGCCGGGGGCGGTCTCAGCAGCCGAGACGGCGGGCAAGGGCGTCGCAACGAAAAAGGCCCGCCGATGGCGGGCCTTTGTCTGCGATCTGGTGCCCAGGAGAGGACTCGAACCTCCACGGTTTTACCCGCTAGTACCTGAAACTAGTGCGTCTACCAATTCCGCCACCTGGGCAGGTGGCCTACACGCCCGGGGGCGCGAGGGAGCCGCATAAGTTACGCAGGAGCCTGTTTGTTGTCAATGCCCTTGGCGCAGGCGCCTGCGGGCGCTGGTGTACCATGCCGGCATGAAAAAGCCTCCCGCGAAGAAAAAGAGGAACGGCGGCACGTTGCCGCCGTGGATGCCCGCCTCGCCGGTCGTGCCGGCGAAGGGCGACAAGCCCGGCAAGCGCGGCGCGACCAAGCACGCCGACGCCGGCAAGCCCGTCAGCCAGGCCAAGGTCGCACCGGTCGGGCCGGGTAAGGCCGGCCAGCCGGGGCGCGCGGCGCCCGCCGCCCGCTCGGGCGGCTTCCACGACCCTTACGCCAAGCGCGAGGCGCGGCGCTACGAATTTCCGATCCCCAGCCGCGAGGCGATCCTGGCGGTGCTGGCGGACGAGGCCGAAGGGCCGCTGAGTGCCGAACAGTTGGCCGGCATCCTCGGCCTGACCGCGCCCGACCGCTTCGAGGCGCTGGGCAAACGGCTGGCGGCGATGCTGCGCGACGGCCAGCTGCTGGTGAACCGGCGCGGGCAATATGCGGTGGCGCGCAAGCTCGACCTGGTCGCCGGTACGGTGATCGCCAACCCGGAGGGTTTCGGTTTCCTGCGCCCGGATGCCGGCGGCGACGACCTGTTCCTGCCGCCCTACGAGTTGCGCAAGGCGATGCACGGTGACCGCGTGCTGGCCAGCGTCACCGGGCTGGACCGGCGCGGTCGCCGCGAGGGCGCGATCGTCGAGGTGCTGGAGCGGCGGCTGACCCGGCTGATGGGTCGCTACGAGGAGCGCGCCGGCATCGCCTACGTGGTGCCCGACGATCGCCGCATCACCCTGGACATCCTGATACCGCCCGACGCGCGCGGCAGCGCCCGCGAGGGGCAGCTGGTGGTCTGCGAGATCACCGCGCCGCCCGAGCACAAGCGGCCGCCGTTCGGCCGCGTGCTGTCGGTGCTGGGCGACCGGCTGACGCCCTCGCTGGTGGTGGAGGCGGCGATCCACGGTCACGGCCTGCCGCACGAGTTTCCACAGGCGGTGCTGGACGAGGCCACCGCGGTGCCGTTGGAGGTGCCGGCGGAGGTCGCCGCCGCGCGCGTGGACCTGCGCAAACTGCCGCTGGTCACGATCGACGGCGAGGACGCCAAGGACTTCGACGACGCGGTGTGGTGCGAGCCGACCCGCGACGGTTTCCGCCTGATCGTCGCCATCGCCGACGTCTCGCACTACGTGCGCCCGGGCACGCCGCTCGACCAGGAGGCGCAGTTGCGCGCCACCTCGGTGTACTTCCCGGGCTTCGTGATCCCGATGCTGCCGGAGACGCTCTCCAATGGCATCTGCTCGCTGAACCCGAAGGTCGACCGGCTGTGCTTCGTCTGCGACATGCGCATCGATCGCGACGGCAACACCACGAAGGCAAAGTTCTACGAGGCGGTGATGCGCTCGCACGCCCGTCTGACCTACACCAAGGTGTGGAAGGCGATCGGCGAAGGCGATGCCGATGCCATCGACGAACTGGGTGAGCTGCTGCCGCACGTCGAGCGCCTGCACCAGCTCTACAAGGTGCTGGCCAAGGCGCGGGCGAAGCGTGGTGCGATCGAGTTCGAGACCGGCGAGACGCGCTTCGTGATCGGCCCGGCCGGCGAGGTGGTGCAGGCCGGCATGCTGCCGCGCAACGACGCCCACAGGCTGATCGAGGAATGCATGATCGCGGCCAACGTCCAGGCGGCGCGCTTTCTGCTCGAACGCGGTCTGCCGGCGCCGTTCCGCGTCCACGAACGACCGCCGGAGAACAAGTACGCCGAGTTGCTGGAGTTCCTCGCCGAGTTCGATCTCACCCTGCCGCCGTGGGGCAAGGTGCGGCCGCGCGACTTCACCGCGCTGCTGAAGAAGGTGCGCGACCGGCCCGAGGCGGCGCTGCTGGAATCGGTGCTGCTGCGCGCGCAGAGCCTGGCGGTATATGCCATCGACAACGTCGGCCACTTTGGCCTTGCGCTGGAGAGCTATGCGCATTTTACTTCACCGATCCGCCGCTACCCCGACCTGCTGGTGCACCGTGCCATCAAGCACGCCCTCGCTGGTGGCAGCGCGGAGGACTTTCTCTATTCGCCCAGCGACATGGCGGCACTGGCGTTGCAGTGCTCGGAGAAGTCGCGGCGCGCCGACGAGGCCGCGCGCGAGGTCGACGAGCGCTACCGCGCCGCGTGGATGGAGCAGCATGTCGGTGGCGAATTCGACGGTGTGATCAGCGGCGTGACCAGCTTCGGGTTGTTCGTCGAGCTCATCGAGTCCAAGGTCACCGGGCTGGTGCACGTCACCCAGCTGCCGAACGACTATTACCACTTCGACCCGCTGCGCAAGACGCTGACCGGCGAGCGCAAGGGACTGAGCTTCCGGCTCGGCGACACGGTGCGGATCATCGTGCTGCGGGCCAGTCTGGAGGAGCGCAAGATCGACTTCCGGCTGGTGCTGCCGGAGACGAGGAACAAGAAGAAAGCGTGGGCGGAGTGACGGCGCGCCTGTGCCGCGACCGTGCCGCCTGACGCCGCCACTGGAACGGGAAACGCACGCAAACATGAGCAAGGGAACGGGCCATTGGGTGGCCGGCATCAATGCGGTGGCCGCGTCGCTGGCGCATGACGCCGGGCATGTGCGCGAGGTGCTGGTCGAGGCCGGCGCGAAGAATCCGCGGCTGGCCGAGATCGAACGCGCCGCCCGCGACGCCGGCATCGCCGTGCGCAAGGTCAACGTGCAGGCGCTGGAAGGCGCGGCCGGCGGCGTGCGCCATCAGGGTGTGGTGGCGCGTTACGAGGCTGCCCACACTTGGGACGAGGGCGACCTGCCGGAATTGATCGAAGCGGCCGCAGGACGCGCGCTGCTGCTGGTGCTCGACGGCGTGCAGGACCCGCACAACCTCGGCGCCTGCCTGCGCAGCGCGGCGGCGGCGGGCGTCACCGCCGTGGTGATCCCGAAGGACAGGTCGGCGCCGGTGAATGCCACCGTGCGCAAGACCTCGGCCGGCGCCGCCGACCGCCTCCCGGTGGTGCGCGTCACCAACCTCGCCCGCACGCTGCGCGCGATCCGCGACCTCGGCGTGTGGGCCTACGGCTTGGCCGGCGAGGCGGAAGGCACGCTCTACGCGCTCGACCTCACCGGCAATGTGGCGCTGGTGCTGGGCGGCGAGGGCGAGGGCCTGCGCCGGCTCACCCGCGAGCACTGCGATGGCCTGGTGCGGATCCCGATGCCGGGCGAGATGGAGAGCCTCAACGTCTCGGTGGCCGCGGGCGTGGCCCTGTTCGAGGCGGTGCGGCAGCGCACGGGAGCACACTGACATGGCACTGGAACTGCAATGGCACGACTACGCCGGCCTGCTCGGCGTCGGCCTGGTGCTGCTGGCCTTCTTCGGCCTGCAGGCCGGCCGGTTGCGCGGCGAGGGCATCGTCTACCAGCTCATGAACCTGATCGGCGCGTCGCTGGTGGTGGTTTCGCTGTTCTATGCCTTCAACCTGTCGGCCTTCGTGATCCAGATCGCCTGGATCGCCATCAGCCTGTACGGCATCGCCCGCGGCATCCGCCTGCGTCGGGCGCGGCGGGAGTGACGCGGGCTCAACCGCCCGATGTGCCCGAGGCGCGCTGCGGCAGCGGGGCCTGGCCCGAGGTGATTTCCCACTGGCGCCAGCGGTTGAGGATGGTGCAGAACAGGTCGGCGGTGCGCAGGGTGTCGTAGACGGCCGAGTGCGCCTCGTTGCCGTCCCAGGGCAGGCCGGCGGCCTGCACGGCCTTGCTCAGCACCGTCTGTCCGTAGGCCATGCCGGCCAGCGTCACCGTGTCGAAGGTGCTGAACGGGTGGAACGGGTTGCGTTTGTGGCCGACGCGCTTCACCGCGGCGTTGAGGAAGCCCAGGTCGAAGTGGGCGTTGTGGCCGACCAGGATCGCCCGTTGGCAGCCGTGCCGGCGCATCGCTGCGCGCACCGGCACGAAGATGCGGTCGAGCGCGGCACGCTCGGGCACGGCGTCGCGGAAGGGGTGGTCGAGCACGATGCCGGTGACCTCCAGCGAGCGCGGGTCGATTTCCGCGCCCGGGAACGGCTCGACGTGCGTGGACACCGCCTGGCCGGGATACAGGAAGCCACTGCCGTCGATCTCGATCGGCACCGCGGCGATCTCGAGCAGGGCATGGCGGTCGCAGTCGAAACCACCGGTCTCGACATCCACGACCACGGGCAGGAAGCCGCGAAAGCGCTCGGCCAGCCGCGGCATATCGGGGGAATCGGTCATGCCGCAAGGATAGCAGGGCCCCGATCGCAGGCTTGGCGACGGGCCCGGGGCGGGCCGGGCCCGGTACGAGCCGGCAGTCAGATGTCGCCGTTTCAGCGTTGACAGGCAACGGCCCCCGGCTTACGTCGGGATGACGTTCTTGTGGTGCTCTTTCCCGCGTCCCGTGTCCTCAGGCGCGCGCGAAGCGATGGGCGGCGAGCAGCGCCAGTCCGGGCGTGGCGGCGGCCAGCCCGACCACCGGCAGCAGCATCAGCAGCGGCAGGCCGAGCCCGAGCAGGACCAGGCCCCAGCCGAGCGCACCGCCGCCGGGCTGCTCGGAGCGGTGGCCGAGCCTCCGGACGATCAGCGCGTCCAGGCTGAGCCTGCCCGGGCCATGCAGGATCAGCGGCAGCAGCATCAGCGCGAACAGCAGCGGCAGTTTGAAGTTGCCGTGGCCGGTGTCGCGGATCGCGTAGCCCTGCCAGAGCTCGCCGAGCGTGCTCCACTCCGCCGGCCAGTGCACGGCGGCGGTGGCGACCACGGTGAGCACGAACAGGCCGAAGGCGAAAAAGCGTGTGCCCAGGCCGAGCAGCAGCGCCAGCGCGCCGAGCAGCTCGGCCCAGGTCGCCATCGTCCAGCTCAGGCCGGCGGGTACGACGTTGAAGGGGAAGGGAAACTGGGGCTGGATGTCTGCGAACCAGTTCTCGCCGCGCAGTTTCTCGATGCCGGCCTCCCAGAATTCCCAGGCCAGGATCAAACGCAGGCCGAGCGGGGCGAGCCAGTGGCCGACGCCGTCGAGGCGGTCGCGGAGGTCGAGGGCGAAGTCGGTGAGTCGGTTCATGCGCTGTCTCTGGTGCAGGGGTGATGGCGCAGGCGCTGTGGGCGGGTGCCGAGCAGGACGCCGCTCTCGCGCAATTGCGCGAGCATGGCGGTGCCCTGGGCGACGAAGGCCTCGACGTCGGGAGCGTCCGCTTCGGCCGCCAGCGCCGCGAGCTGGTCGCGGCCGCTGAGCTCGGGAAATTCGCCGAGCCGTTGCAGCAGGCGGAAGGTCAGGCCGTTGATCTCGGAGAAGCGCACCTTGCGCGCGTCGTCGCGGCGCACCAACAGGAAGGTCGGCGTCTCCGGCGGCGCATCGGGCAGGAAGCCGGGGCCGAGCCGGTGGACCGGCCAGCGGTAGGCCAGCGGCCAGGCCAGCGGCGAGGGCAGTGGCGCGCCGGTCAGCAGGTCGCCGTGCGGATCGTGCGGCACCGCCGACGGATCGGCATCGTCGATGTCCAGCGCCAGCTCCACCCACTCGTAGTGGGCCAGTTCCAGCAGCCAGGGTGGATCACCCGCGTCACGCGCCTGCCGGCTTTCCAGGTACTGCAGGAACTCGCGTGGCAGCTCGGGGAACAGCGGCGTGCGGCAGCGGTGCTCGCGGAAGAAGCCGCGCACCAGGGCGTGCCAGTCGCCGTCGTCGAGCAGCTGGCGGATCACGGGGAAGTTGCCGCTCAGCAGATCCTCGACGTTGTTGTAGAACAGCTCGCGATAGATCCGCAGGCGGCGATCCTCGATGCCGGGCGGCGGCGGGTTGGCGTCCGGGTCGCGGATATGCCGGGCCAGCGCGAATTGCTGCGCACGCAGCCGGGGAGGGGTCTCAGCCGCGCGCATGGCGAACCTCCGCGGTTGCCGCTTCGCGTTGGAGGCGGCGGATGGCGGTCACCTCGGCGAGCAGCTCGTCGAAGGGCGGAAAGTTGAAATCGCGTTCGAGCAGGGTCGGGCGTACGCCGTACAGCCGATAGGCTTCGGCCAGCAGTGCCCAGACGTCGGGTTTCACGCGCGCGCCATGGGTGTCGACCTTGAGGTCGTCAGCCTCGTCGTAATGGCCGGCGATGTGGAGATAGGCGATGCGCTCGCCGGGCAGGCGGCGCAGGAAGTCGAAAGCGTCGTAGCGGTGGTTGATCGCGTTGACGAAGACGTTGTTGACGTCGAGCAGCAGATCGCAGTCGGCTTCGGCCAGTACGGCGTTGAGGAAGTCGATCTCGTCCATCGCCTGGAATGGCGCGGCGTAGTAGGAGACGTTCTCGACGGCGATGCGACGGCCGATGATGTCCTGGGTCTGGCGGATGCGCGCGGCGACGTGGTGTATCGCCTCTTCGGTGAAGGGGATCGGCATCAGGTCGTAGAGTTGGCCGTCGTCGGCACAGTAGCTCAGGTGCTCGCTGTAGATCGGCACGCGATGCTCGTCGAGGAAGCGCCGCACGCGGATCAGGAAGGTTTCGTCGAGCGGCTCGGCGCCACCCAGCGACAGCGACAGGCCGTGGCAGACCAGCGGGTGGCGGGCGCTCAGTTCACGCAACCGCTCGCCGAGCCGGCCGCCGATGCCGATCCAGTTTTCCGGCGCGCACTCGAGGAAGTCGAAGTCGCCCGGTGCGGCCTCGCCCAGCGGGCCGAGCAGGGCGCGGCGTAGGCCCAGGCCGGCGCTGGCCTCGGGCAGGAGACGATGCTGGATCATCGGTCGTGTCCTCGTGGCGGGGAAAACGGCGGAACGGTCGACGGGCGGGGCGCCCGTCGCCGCTCCGCACGGCGTCAGGCGATCAGTGGGCGCCGCCGCACTTGCCCTCGCCGCACTTGCCTTCCTTCTCGGCCTTCTTGTCGCCGCCGCACTTGCCTTCGCCGCACTTGCCTTCCTTCTCGGCCTTCTTGTCACCGCCACACTTGCCTTCGCCGCACTTGCCTTCCTTCTCGGCCTTCTTGTCGGCGCCACACTTGCCTTCGCCGCACTTGCCTTCCTTGCCCTTCTCGGACTGGGCGTCGGCGGACACCATGTAGCCTTGCGACAGGTCGTTCATGGCGAAAGCGGAGGTAGCGATCGCGAAGCTGCCGATGAAGGCGGCACCGAGGGCCAGCGAAACGGGTTTGATCTTGTTGGACATGGGGTTTGTCTCCTCGTGGGGTGGATGCGGAGTGGATCCGCGGGTTGAGCGGCCGACCGTGGTGCGGTGACCGGTGCTGCAGGGGCGTCGGGTACTCGGCGCCCGTGAAGGAAGGCAGGTCTTGAGCATAGTTCCAGTCGCAGACCCTCCGGGCTCGCCCGAGAGGTTCTGTTTTTTCACGGCCTTTCAGCGGTCCAGGTACTCCCGCGCCAGTACCCGCGCCCGGTGCAGCCGGGCCTTGGCGGCTTCACGGGTCAGACCCAGACGCTGCATGATCTCGGCAATGGTCAATCCCTCCATGTCGCGCAGAAGGATGATCTCGCGATAGTGCGTCGGCAGGGATTCGAGCGCGGCGGCGATGTCGTGGGTGAGCTCGGCATACGGTACGTCGCGCGCCGGCAGGATCTCGACCGGGATCGGCTCGCCACGCAGGTGGCGCAAGCCGCGCTTCATGCGGTTGCACTCGCGCTTGACGATCCGGAACAGCCAAGAGGTGAACGCTTCGACTGCGCGAAGCTGACGGATGCCGTGCGCGATCCGCAGCAGGGCCTCCTGCACCGCGTCGTCGATGTCGTTGACGATGCAGTGGTACTCGGCGTAACGGCGCAGATCCAGTCGCGAATGCGCCAACAGGCGTTCCAGCGCCTGCCGGTCGCCGGCGCGGGCGGCATCGATGTCGCAATGGACGCCGGTCATGGTGAGCAGCACGGTGGCTTCGATCCTGTCCGAAGAGTAACGCCCGAATCGTAGCGCCGCGTGTAGGCGGCGTTGCGGGGCGAGCAAGAGAGACAGGGACGAGGCGAACGGATTCGCGACCGGGCGGCTTGGTTCAGCTGGCGTTTATAAAGTGCCGGGGCGTTCCGGGGAGGCCCGCGAACATCCCCGGTCGGCACGGGGTTCAGAACGCGAACTGCGCCCGCAGTGTGAAGGCATCGGCGTCGCGGCCGGCGAAATCTTCGGCCGTGGTGTAGTCGAGCATCACGCGCCAGTACCGGCCGGCCTGGGCGTTGATGCCCAGCGTCCACGCCTCCTGGCCGGTGCGGCCGCCGGCGGCCAGTGGCAGGTCGACGCGGCTGTAGCGCGCCACCAGTTCGACCGCGCCGAGCAGCGACTGGCCAGGCTCGGGCGTGCCGAACAGGCCGTCCTTGTATACGCGCGGCGCGCCGTGCAGGGTCCACGCGGCGGCCAGGTAGCCGCCGTCACCGCTGCGGTGGCCAGCGCCGGGCGCGTCGAAGCGTGAGCCCAGCCATTCGCCCTGCAGCAGCAGGCGGTCCTGCTGCCAGGCGCCTTCCAGGCCATAGCGGGTCTGGCGATCCAGCGGCAGGCTGCCGGTGCCGAGCCAGCTGCCGCCGTCGGGGCCGGTCTCCGGACGCACGCGCAGGCGCAGGCTGGCCGACTGCGGCTCCTCGATCGCCGCGGCAGCGCCGAGGTGGAGCAGGCCGGAGCCGGTGCTGCCGAAGCCCCGGTACCAACGCGCGCCCAAGCCGGCATCCGGGCCGGCGTCGTGGATGTCGCGGCCATAGGCGCTCACTGCCAGCGTGCCCCAGGGCTGGCTGCGCACGAACTGCACGCCGAGCCGGCGGCCGGGGGCGAAGGCGCCGCTCACGCTGGACTCGGTGAACAGCGCGGCCTTGTCCGAGAGCAGCGCCTCCTGTCCGAGCGGCTGCTTGAACTGGCCGAGCCAGAGCCGGCCGCCGGCGAGTGGCAGGCGTAGATAGGCATCGGTCCAGGCGTCCGGCACGAAGTCGTACTCGGCCTTCCAGTCCATCCCATTGGCGAACTTGCCGCCCAGCGAGACCCGGCCGCGACGCCAGAACGAGGCATCGTCCAGCGGTGCCGGCGCCTCGTCGAAGCGCAGCAGGTCGTAGTGGGCGAACACGCCCGGCTTGAGCGCGTCGCCGGCCTCGGTCGGGGTGGGGGCGAGCAGGCCCAGGCCAAGCAGGCAGGCCGTGGCGAGGAGGCGCGTATGTGACATGGGCGTGACCGTTGGATGACAGGACGCGCGCATCCTGTGACGGAAACGTTACACCTGTGTGACAGCCGCAATGTTTTTGTCACGGAACCGACACAGATCGCGGATCACGCATTGTGGGCAGTCCGGCTTGCGGGCCTTGCAGACGTAGCGGCCGTGCAGGATCAGCCAGTGGTGGGCGTCCTTGCGGTATTCGGGCGGCACCGCCCGGAGCAGCTTGTCCTCGACCTCGCGCACGGTCCTGCCGGGCGCCAGGCCGGTACGGTTGGCGACCCGGAAGATATGGGTGTCGACCGCAATGGTCGGCTCCCCGAAGGCGGTGTTGAGCACCACGTTGGCGGTCTTGCGGCCGACGCCGGGGAGCCGCTCCAGCGCCTCGCGGGTGCGCGGCACCTCGCCGCCGTGGCGCTCGATCAGCAGGCGGCAGGTCTCGATGATGTTCTTCGCCTTGCTGTTGAACAGGCCGATGCTGGCGATGTAGCGCTTCAGGCCGTCCTCGCCGAGGGCGAGGATCTTTTCCGGCGTGTTGGCGACCGGGAACAGCTTGCGGGTGGCCTTGTTGACGCCGACATCGGTGGCCTGCGCGGACAGGATCACCGCGATCAGCAGCTCGAACGGCGTGGCGTACTCCAGCTCGGTGGTGGGCTTGGGATTGAGTTCGGCCAGGCGCGCGAACAGCTCGCGGCGCTCGGCCAGGCTCAGGCCGCGCGTCCGGCGCGGCGCGGACCGGCTCATGCCGCCTCCACGGATGAGGTGGACGCGGCGCGGCGCGTCTGCCAGCGGTTGCGCAGCGCGATCAGCAACGCCAGCACGATGAACGCGCCCGGCGGCAGGATCGCCAGCAGGAAGCCGCGGTAGTGCTCGATGGCGGTGAGTTCCAGCCACGGCAGGTGCAGCATGCGGCCGGCGCCGGCGAACAGGGTGCCGGCGCCGAACAGCTCACGGATGAGGCCGATCGCCAGCAGCACGGCGAGGAAGCCCAGGCCAACCGCCAAGCCGTCCAGTGCCGCGCGTGCCGGGTCGTGGCGCGAGGCGAAGGCTTCGGCGCGGCCCATGATCGCGCAGTTGGTGACGATCAGCGGCACGAACAGGCCGAGCACGGCGTGCAGGTCGGGCAGGAAGGCGCGCATCGACAGCTCGATCGTGGTCACCACCGCGGCGATCACCATCACGAAGGCGGGGATGCGCACGTCGCGACGGGTGAGGCGGCGGATCGAGGCCACCACGGTATTGGTGGCGATCAGCGCGAGCAGCGTCGCCAGCCCCAGGCCCAGTGCATTGACCGCGTTGTTGCTGACCGCCAGCAGCGGGCACAGCCCGAGCAGCTGCACCAGCCCGGCATTGCCGCTGGACAGACCGTATTCGAGGATCGTGCGGGGAGTGGGGGCGTCGCTCATCGGGGTCGCCGGGGCGTGTCCGGGGCATCGTCGAAGTGCAGTTCCGCGCCGGCCGCGGCAGCATACAGCGTGTCGCCGTGCTTCTCGACGAAGGCCAGCGCGCGGTGGATCGCGGCGACCACGGCGCGCGGCGTGATGGTCGCGCCGGCGAAGGCGTCGAAGTCGCCACCGTCCTTGCGCACCGCCCAGCGCTCCGGCGGCGGGTCGATCAGGCTGCGGCCGATGAAGCGGTCGATCCAGTCGCTCTTTTCCGCCTCGATGGCATCGCCCAGGCCGGGTGTCTCGCGGTGTTCGATCACGCGCACGCCGGCGAGCCGGCCGTCGCGGCCGACGCCGATCAGCAGCGCGATCGAGCCGCTGTAACCGTCCGGCGCGAGTGCGCGCAGCACCAGCTGCACAGCGGCTTGGCCGCGGCGTGCCCGCCACACCGGCAGCGGTGCGTCCTCGCCCAGCCAGGCCGGCGCGCGCACGGCGATGACGTCGGCCAGCGGGTCGTTGTCGTAGCGGTCGCGCGGCAGCACCGCGGCCAGCGCACGCAGTTGCGCCTGCCGTTCGGCCTCGGCGATGCGCCCGGCGGTGACTTGCTTGACGCCGGCCAGCAGGCCGGCCGCGAGCAAGGCGGTCAGCGCCAGCAGGGCGCCGGCGGAAAGGATCTGGCGCAGGGTGAAGTTCATGCCGCGCCGCTCCGGCCGCGCGACTCGCCGTAGATGCGCGGCCGCGTGTGCAGGTCGATCCACGGCGCGGCGCAGTTCATCAGCAGCACGGCGAAGGCCACGCCGTCGGGGTAGCCACCCCAGCGGCGGATCACCAGCGTGAGCACGCCCACGCCGAGGCCGAAGAGCAGCCGCCCGCGCGGCGTGGTGCAGCCGGACACCGGGTCGGTGGCGATGAAGAACGCCGCCAGCACCAGCGCGCCGGAAAACACATGCTGCAGCGGGGACGGATGCACGTCCGGGTCGGCCAGCCAGAACGGCAGCGACAGCACGATCACGCTGCCCAGGGTCGCCGCCGGCACCCGCCAGTCGATCACCCGTGTCCACAGCAGCAACAGGCCGCCGAGCAGATAAAAGGTGGCGATCCACTCCCAGCCGCGGCCGCCGAGCGCGCCGAACACCGGGTTGTCACGGATGTCGGGGATCATCTCGCCCTGCGCGGCGAGGGTGCGCAGCGTGTCCAGCGGGGTGGCGCGGGAGATCGCGTCCCACTGCCACGGCGCCGGCAGGTTGCCGGTGAGGATCGCCACCAGGCTGTCGATGAAGCCGGGCACGGCCACGTCCAGCCCGGTCGGGGGCAGCCACTGCGTCATCTCGCGCGGGAAGCAGATCAGCACCACGGCGTAGCCGACCATCGCCGGGTTGAACAGGTTGTAGCCGAGCCCGCCGTACAGGTGCTTGGCGAAGACGATGGCGGCGAACATGCCGATCGCCGCGATCCACCATGGCGCCAGCGGCGGCAGGCACAGCGCGAACAGCACCGCGGTGAGCGGCGCGCTGAGGTCGCCGAGAAACGGCCGCAGCGGCCTGTCCCGCAGCCGCAGCATGATGGCTTCGAAGGCCAGCGCGAAGGCGACCGCCAGAGCCATCTGGACGATCAGCCCCGGGCCGAAGAACCACACGTGCGCGGCGGCCCCGGGCAGCAGCGCCAGCAGCACCAGCGCCATCACCTGGCGCACGCTGCGGCCGGCGGGCAGGTGGGGGGCGGTGGCGGTGGGGAAGCGCCTCATTCCTGCGACTCCTGCGGAGTGGACTGACGACGCGCCCTGGCACGCTCGATCGCCGCCGCCACCGCGTCGGGCGTCACCGCCTGCGCCTTGCGCGCGGCCATGCGCGCGGCGCG
>JBEQAM010000012.1:0-16847 GCA_041640375.1 Rehaibacterium sp.
TGCGCAGTTCGAAGGCCGCGAAGTGACCGTTTGCGGTTCGATCGACAGCACCCGCCACTCGCCCAACGTGCAGGGCGAGCCGACGCTGCTGCACATGGGAGGCGCCTTCCCGCGTCACCGGTTCGCGGTTCGCGTTTGGGGACAGGACCGTGGCAAGTTCGATCAGGACCTGGAGGCGCTGCAGGGCCGGCAGGCCTGCGTCAGCGGCCGGGTGCGCATGGTGAACCGGCGCCCGGAGATGGTGCTGTCCTCGCCGCGCGATCTGGCGGTGTTCTGAGCCTTCCGGGGCGCCCCGCCCGGGGCGGGCGACCGCCCCCGGGCCTCGCGGGTCAGGAGAAGTCGGCGGTGAGCGCGCGGCAGGTGTCGCCCGCCGCGCGGGCCTGGATGCGCAGGCGGTCGTCGTCGATGCCGAAGACCAGGCCGGCCCCGGCGCGCAGCGCCATGATCTGTGCCGGTGCGAACTCGAAGCGCAGGAAGTGCACTGCCGCGGTCTTGCCGGCCTGGCTGCGGCCGAGGTCCTCGTCGGCGATGGCGAAGATCCGGTCGTGGCCGTCCACCTGCGCGTATACGCGATGCTCGATGCCGCCCAGCCGCGCCAGCTCGCGCTGGCGCTGGGCGATGTCGGGATACTCGATCAGCATCGTCGCCTTGAGGTTGCTGCCGTCGGGAATCAGCGGGTTGTAGGCGTCCAGTTCATCCTGGATGGCCTCGGGTTCGAAGATCCGCTCGATCCGCAGCATCTCCTGGATCTGGTACTGGATCGTCAGTCGATCCTCGAACAGCAGGGTGACGTGCTCGCCCAGATGCAGCCTGCGCGCCTTCTTGTGCGCGAGCACGCGGTTGCGGAACGCGGCGCGCTCGGCCGCGTAGGCCTCCAGCGTGTACAGGTCGGTTCGGGTCAGTTTCTGCATGAGGTTTACCGTGGTGTCCGGGTCGATGTTCGCAGTCCGGAAAGGACCGGATGTCGGCGCGCCTTCGTCATTCCGGGCCCTGCATCCGGCCACGCTTCAGATGCCGTAAGCCTTGCGTAGCAGGCTGATCGGATGCTCGGCCTCGCGGCCATCGCCCAGGCCATGGGCAATGTGCGCGCCCGCCATCACGCAGTCGCTGGTGAAGTGCTGCGCCTGGGCCTGCTTCACCCGCGTCTCGACCGGCTTGGCGATCTTGCGGGCGAACTCGTAGGTGGCCTTCTTCACGCCGTAGGTGCCGTCGTGGCCCGAGCAGCGCTCGATGGCGACGACCTCGGTGTCGGGCACCAGCTCGAGCACCTGCCTGGTCTTGGGGCCGATGTTCTGCACGCGCTGGTGACAGGCCGCCTGCCAGGCCACCTTGCCGAGCCCGTGCTTGAAGTCGGTGTTCAGCCGGCCGGCCTGGTGGCGGTGCATCAGGTATTCGAAGGGATCGAAGATCGCCGCCTTCACCGCCTGCACGTCGGCATCGTCCGGGTACATCAGCGGAAGCTCCTGCCGGAACATCAGCACGCAGGAAGGAATCGGCGCGACGATGTCCCAGCCCTCGCGCACGGCTTCCGCCAGCACCGGCAGGTTGTCCTGCTTGTAGCGGTCCACGCTGTCGAGGTCGCCCAGTTCCAGCTTGGGCATGCCGCAGCACTGGTTGCGGCGGATCAGTTTCACCGCGATGCCGTTGTGCCGGTAGACGGCGACCAGGTCTTCCACCATCTGCGGCTGGTTGTAGCGGCCGTAGCAGGTGACGAACACCGCCACCCTGCCGCGCGTGGGGCCGGCCGGTGTCGCGTCGGCGCCATCGTCGTCGTGGGGCACGCGCTTGTCGGCCGTGCGGCTGTGGTAGGTGGGCACGCGGGCGTCGCGATGCACGCCGAGCGTCTTTTCGACCAGCCCGCGCACGGTGGCGTTGCGGTTGGCCCGGTTCACCGCCTCGACCACGACCGGGATCGAGGCCAGCCGGCCGAGTGTCTTGGTGTTCGACAGCAGCTTCGCCGACGCTGGCGCGCCGCGTTTGCGGAAGGCCACGGCCTTGGCCCGCAGCATCAGGTGCGGAAAGTCGATGTTCCAGGGGTGCGGCGGGATGTACGGGCACTTGGTCTGGTAGCACAGGTCGCACAGGTAGCACTGCTCGACGACCCGGGCGTAGTCCGACTTGGCCACGCCATCGACCTCCATCGTTTCGCTCGCATCCACCAGGTCGAACAGGGTCGGGAAGGCCTGGCACAGGCTCACGCAGCGACGGCAGCCGTGGCACAGGTCGAAGACGCGTTCGAGCTCCCGCTCCAAGGCGGCCGGGTCCCAGAACTCGTCCCCCTTCCAGTCCAGCGGATGGCGGGTCGGCGCATCCAGGCTGCCTTCGCGCGGCGCGCTGGGGGCTTGGCTCATGGCATGCCTCCTCGTGGAATCGGACGCAGGGACGGCGCCGGCCGCAGATCCGGGCTGCGGTCGCGGAGCGAGCCGTGCCTGCGGGATGAGGAAGACGCGCGGCGGGCGTGCAGGCCCGCCGCGCGGCGGCTCAGGCGGCCAGTTCGTTGAGCGCCTTGGTGAAGCGGTTGGCGTGCGAGCGCTCGGCCTTGGCGAGGGTCTCGAACCAGTCGGCGATCTCGTCGAAACCTTCTTCGCGGGCGGTCTTGGCCATGCCCGGGTACATGTCGGTGTACTCGTGGGTCTCGCCGGCGATGGCCGACTTGAGGTTGCTGGCGGTATCGCCGAAAGGCAGGCCGGTGGCCGGATCGCCGCAGGCTTCCAGGTATTCCAGGTGGCCGTGGGCGTGGCCGGTCTCGCCCTCCGCGGTGGAGCGGAACACGGCGGCGACGTCGTTGTAGCCCTCGACGTCGGCCTTCTGCGCGAAATACAGATAACGGCGATTGGCCTGCGACTCGCCGGCAAAGGCGTACTTGAGGTTCTCCTCGGTCTTGGAGCCTTTCAGGTTCATGGCGTCACCTCGTGGCGGTATGGCTGGAGGATGGCCCGGATGCACCGGGACGGCCCGAGCTTAGCGCCGCACGGCGACGGAATGAAATTGATTGTACCGATGGCTTCGATAGTCGCGCTGAATGCTGCGGCACAACATTCAGCGGTCGGCTTCGCTGGCCGATTCCGGTGGGCGATGGACCTCGGTGACGCGCAGGCGCAGCCTGCGGCCATCCGGAGCCTCCCAGTCGATGCGCTGGCCCACCGACAGCCCGAGCAGGGCGCTGCCGACCGGTGCCAGCACCGAAACCCGACCGGCGCCGGCATCGGCCTGGTCCGGGTACACCAGCGTGAGCCGGTGGGTTTCGCCGCCGAGCTCGTCCACGCAGGTGACGGCGGCGTTCATGGTCACCACGTCGGCAGGCATGTCCTGCGGTTCGCGCACCTCGGCGCGCAGCATCTCTTCCATCAGCGCGCGCGCGGCCGGCGTGTGCCTGTGCGCGGGCGACTCCAGCAGCGCGTCGAGGCGCGCATAGTCGCGGCTGGAAACGATGATGGCGGGGGCGGGCGACATGACGACTCCAAAGCGAAACGGGCGGTGCGCAGGACGCACCGCCCGTCGTGTTGATTCGTGCGCCCACGGTAGCCCGCGCCGGCCCGGAATGCAATCACTGTGCATCGCTTCGGGCGCGCCGGTCCGGGCCGCGTGGCTTGCGCGCGCGGGTGGGCGGCAGGTCGACGTCGAACAGCTCGGGCGGCAGGGTGCGGAACACTTCGGCCAGCTTGACCAGGAACGCCCCCATCGCCGAACTCTTGCGCCAGACCATCGCGATCTGCCGGCTCGGTCGCGAATCGCGGAACGGCAGCAGGTGGATGTTCTCCGAGCGCGGCACCGGCGGCTTCACCGCCAGGGTGGGCAGCAGGGTGATGCCGACATTGGCGGCCACCATCTGCCGCAGGGTTTCCAGGCTGGTGGCGCGGAAGCCGGTCTTCTCGCCGGCCCCGGACAGGTGGCACACGTCCAGCGCCTGGTCGCGCAGGCAATGGCCGTCCTCCAGCAGCAGCAGGCTTTCGTTGGCGAGGTCCTCCAGGCTCAGCGCGCCGCGCTTGGCGAGGGGGTGGCTCTCGGGCACGGCGAGCAGGAAGGGCTCCTCGAACAGCGGCTCGACGTGCAGCTGGTCGTCGTGCAGCGGCAGGGCGAGGATGCCGGCGTCGAGCCGCCCCTCGCGCAGCTGGCGCAGGATCGTTTCGGTCTTTTCCTCCACCAGCAGCAGTTCCAGCCGCGGGAAGCGCTTGCGGATCCGCGGCACCGCGTGCGGCAGCAGATAGGGGCCGAGGGTGGGGAACAGGCCCAGGCGCACCGTGCCGGCCTCGGGATCACGGGTGCGGCGGGCGATTTCCTTCAGCTGCTCGACCTCGCTGAGGATGCGCCGGGCGCGTTCGGCGATGTCGCGCCCGGCCGGGGTCAGCATCACCCGCCGCGGCGCGCGCTCGACCAGGGCGACGTCGAGTTCCTCCTCCAGCTTCTTGATCTGGGTCGAGAGCGTGGGCTGGCTGACGAAGCAGGCCGCGGCGGCGCGGCCGAAGTGCCGGTGGTCGGCGAGGGCGACGAGATAGCGGAGGTCGCGGAGATTCATGGTCTGGCCTCGTGGCTTGGACCGGGTGCACTGCCGCCGGGGGCGCGAATGGCGCCAGGCGACGCTGATAGACTAATCCTATCTTAGCGATAAACACAATCCATTTCACAGATTGATAGTCGATCCCTAAGATAGCCCCCGTTTCGATTCACCACCTTCCCATCAACCCACCCCAACAGGAGTGTCGAATGTCGTTGATCAACACCGAAGTCAAGCCGTTCACCGCCACCGCCTACCACCAGGGCAAGTTCGTCACCGTCAGTGACGCCGACCTGCGCGGCAAGTGGTCGGTGGTGTTCTTCTACCCGGCCGACTTCACCTTCGTCTGCCCGACCGAGCTGGGCGACCTCGCCGACCACTACGCCGAGTTCCAGAAGCTGGGCGTGGAGATCTATGCGGTGTCCACCGACACCCATTTCACCCACAAGGCCTGGCATGACACCTCCGAGACCATCCGCAAGGTGCAGTTCCCGATGGTCGCCGATCCGACCTGGACGCTGTCGCGCAACTTCGACGTGCTGATCGAGGATGCCGGCCTGGCGGATCGCGGCACCTTCGTGATCGATCCGGAAGGCCGCATCCAGATCGTCGAGATCACCGCCGGCGGTATCGGTCGCGACGCGTCCGAGCTGCTGCGCAAGATCAAGGCCGCGCAGTACGTCGCCGCCCACCCGGGCGAGGTCTGCCCGGCCAAGTGGAAGGAAGGCGAGAAGACCCTCGCGCCGTCGCTGGACCTGGTCGGCAAGCTCTGAGCCCGCACACGGCCCCGGGCGTCGGCCCGGGGCCGCGGCCCTCGCTGCTCGGCAGCGTCACGCAGCCCACCGCGCGTCATCCCCGCTTTGGCTGGGATGACACGCGATGCCCCCCCGAATCCCCGAAGCCTGAAGACAGCGGCCCGGCCCCGCCGGCGCCCCGGCCGGCGTTCGCCCCCCCCCCTGTCGGGCCGCTGTCTTCAGTCTTCGCCAGTCTCCACCCTTTTCGACCAGGAGCTCCCATGCTCGACGACACCCTCAAGGCTCAACTCAGGACCTACCTCGAAAGACTCGTGCAGCCGGTCGAACTGGTCGCCGCGCTCGACGACGGCGAGAAATCGCGAGAGCTCGATGCGCTGCTGACCGAGATCGCCGCACTCTCGGACAAAATCACGCTGCGCCGCGACGACAGCGATGCGCGCAAGCCTTCGTTCGCGATCCACCGGGTCGGCACGGACATCGGCGTGCGCTTCGCCGGCGTGCCGATGGGGCACGAATTCACCTCGCTGGTGCTGGCGCTGCTCCAGGTCGGCGGCCACCCGCCGCGCGTCGAACCCGAGCTGATCGAACAGGTGCGTGCGCTCGATGGCGAGTTCGTCTTCGAGACCTACTTCTCGCTGTCCTGCCAGAACTGCCCGGACGTGGTGCAGGCGCTGAACACGATGAGCGTGCTCAACCCGCGCATCCGCCACGTCGCCATCGATGGTGCGCTGTTCCAGGACGAGGTCGAGGCACGCGGCGTGATGGCGGTGCCGAGTGTGTTCCTCAACGGCGAACCGTTCGGCCAGGGGCGCATGGATCTTGCGCAGATGCGCGCCAAACGCGACCCCGGCGCCGCCGCGCGCGCGGCGGCTAAGATCGCCGCCAAGGCGCCTTTCGACGTGCTCGTGGTCGGCGGCGGCCCGGCCGGCGCCGCGGCGGCGATCTACGCCGCGCGCAAGGGCATCCGCACCGGCGTCGCCGCCGAGCGTTTCGGCGGCCAGGTGCTGGACACCATGGGCATCGAGAATTTCATCTCGGTCAGGGAGACCGAGGGCCCGAAGCTGGCGAGCGCGCTGGAGCAGCACGTGCGCGACTACGACGTCGACGTGATGAACCTGCAGCGTGCGGTCGGCCTGGTGCCGGCCGGCGGCGACGGGCTGATCGAGGTCAAGCTGGAAAGCGGCGCTTCGCTGAAGTCGCGCAGCGTGATCGTCGCCACCGGCGCGCGCTGGCGGCAGATGAACGTGCCCGGCGAGAACGACTACCGCAACAAGGGCGTGGCCTACTGCCCGCATTGCGACGGCCCCTTGTTCAAGGGCAAGCGGGTGGCGGTGATCGGCGGCGGCAACTCCGGTGTCGAGGCGGCCATCGATCTGGCCGGCATCGTCAGCCATGTCACCCTGATCGAGTTCGACGGCAAGCTGCGCGCCGATGCCGTGCTGCAGCGCAAGCTGCGCAGCCTGCCGAACGTGCGCGTGTTGGTGAACGCACAGACCACGGAGGTGCTCGGCGACGGCCAGCGCGTCACCGGACTGCGCTACCGCGACCGCATCAGCGGCGACGAGCACGTGGTCGCGCTCGAGGGCATCTTCGTGCAGATCGGCCTGCTGCCGAACACCGAGTGGCTGAAGGGCACGCTCGAGCTCACCCCGCGCGGCGAGATCGTGATCGACGAGCGCGGCCAGACCTCGCTGCCGGGCGTGTTCGCCGCCGGCGACGCGACCACGGTGCCGTACAAGCAGATCGTGATCGCGATGGGCGCCGGTGCCACCGCCGCGCTGGCCGCTTTCGACCACCTGGTCCGCAGCTCGGCGCCGGCGGCCGAACCGGCGGCGGAAGCCGTCGCGGCCTGAGCGTTCCCTGGCCGGCTTTGATCGCGATGGCGAACACCCGCCGTCGCGGTGAAGTGCAACGGCGGGATCCGGCGCGGCGCTATGATGGCGTCATCGCCTTCGCCAGCCACGCATGACCGACGCTGCGAACTCTCCAACGCCCACCGTGCGCGCCGCGCTCGCCGCGGCCGTCGCGCGCCTCGACGGCGACAGCGCGCGGCTGGATGCGGAAATGCTGCTGGGGCATGCGCTCGGGCGCGACCGCGCCTGGCTGTTCGCGCATGCTGGCGATGCGCTCGACGACGATGCGGTCGTGCGCTTCGACGCGCTGGTCGCGCGTCGCGCGGCCGGCGAGCCGGTGGCGCATCTGGTCGGCCGGCGCGGGTTCTGGACGTTCGAGCTGGAGGTCGACGCCGCCACGCTGATTCCGCGTCCGGAAACCGAGCTGCTGGTCGAGCTCGCCTTGGCCCGCCTGCCGGGCGACCGCCCGCTGAAGCTCGTGGACCTGGGCACCGGTACCGGCGCGATCGCGCTGGCATTGGCGAGCGAACGGCCGCGCGCCGCGGTGGTCGCCGTGGAGGCGAGCGCGGCGGCGCTGCAGGTCGCGCGGCGCAACATCGCCCGCTTCGGCGCAGGCCGGGTCGAACTGCGCGAGGGCCACTGGTTTGGTCCGCTGCAAGGCGAGCGCTTCGACCTGATCGCCAGCAACCCGCCCTACCTCGCCGCCGCCGATCCGCATCTGGCCGAAGGCGACGTGCGCTTCGAGCCGCGCAGTGCGCTGGTCGCCGGCGTCGATGGCCTGGACGACATCCGCGAGATCGCCCACGGGGCGCCGGCGCACCTCGTGCCGGGCGGCTGGCTGCTGGTCGAGCACGGCCGCGACCAGGGCGGGGCCGTGCGCGACATTTTCCGCGCGGCGGGATTGATCGACGTGGCCACCGCGCGCGACCTCGAAGGCCGCGAGCGCGTCACCCTCGGCCGTCGTTCCTGAACCTGGCGTTGCCGCCGGACTCAGCCGGCGGCGGTCCGGACCTCACCGCCACCGTACTGCGGCCAGCGGCGCAGGATGGCGGCACGGATGCCGGCGGCGTCGAGACCGGCGTCGGCGAGCAGTTCCTCGCGGCTGCCGTGCTCCTGCCAGGCATCGGGCAGGCCCAGTTGCAGTACCGGCAGGGCGATGCCCGCGCAGGCCAGCAGTTCGAGCACGCCGCTGCCGGCGCCGCCCATCACCACGTTGTCCTCGAGGGTGACGAAGCCTTCGTGGGTCCTGGCCAGCTCCAGCACCAGCGCGTGATCGAGCGGCTTGACGAAGCGCATGTTGACCACGGTCAGGTCGAGCTCCTCGCCCACCGCCTCGGCCGCCGGCACCACCGCGCCGAAGGCCAGCAGGGCCAGGCCGCGGCCTTCGCGGCGCAGTTGCGCCTTGCCGATCGGCAGGGTGTCGAGCGTGGGCTGCACGGCCACGCCCGGACCGGTGCCGCGCGGGTAGCGCACCGCGGCCGGGCCGGGATGACGGTAGCCGGTGCTGAGCATCCTGCGACACTCGTCCTCGTCGGCCGGCGCCATCACCACCATGCCGGGCACGCAGCGCAGATAGCTCAGGTCGAGATTGCCGGCGTGGGTGGCGCCATCGGGGCCGACCACGCCGCCGCGGTCGATGGCGAACAGCACGTCCAGATGCTGGATGGCGACGTCGTGGATCAGCTGGTCATAGGCGCGCTGCAGGAAGGTCGAATAGATCGCCACTACCGGCTTGGCGCCCTCGCAGGCCATGCCGGCGGCCAGCGTCACCGCGTGCTGCTCGGCAATGGCGGTATCGAAGTAGCGCGTCGGGTATTCCTGACTGAAGCGCACCAGCCCGGAGCCTTCGCGCATCGCCGGGGTGATGCCCATCAGCTTGTCGTCGGCGGCGGCCATGTCGCACAGCCAGTCGCCGAATACCTGGGTGTAGGTGGGCCTGCCCGGACCGGCCTTCTTCACCACGCCGACGTCAGGATCGAACGGCGATACCGCGTGGTATTCGATCTGGTCGCCCTCGGCCCGCTCGTAGCCCTTGCCCTTGGTGGTGATGACGTGCAGCAGCTGCGGGCCCTTGAGGTCTTTGAGCGTCTTCAGCGCCGACAGCAGGGCGGGCAGGTCGTGGCCGTCGATCGGGCCGGTGTAGTGGAAGCCCATCTCCTCGAACAGCGTGGAGGGTACGAACATGCCCTTCCAGTGCTCTTCCCAGCGCTTGACGAAGCGGGCGGCCGGGTTGTGCTTGTCGCCGAGCAGGCGCTTGCCGCCCTCGCGCATGGCGTTGAGCGCGCGGCTGGCGGTCATGCGGCCGAACATGCGGGTCAGCCCGCCGACGTTCTCGGAGATCGACATCCGGTTGTCGTTGAGGATCACCAGCAGGTTCGGCTCGGGCTCCATGCCGCCGGCGTGGTTGAGCGCCTCGTAGGCCATGCCGGCGGTCATCGCGCCGTCGCCGATCACCGCCACCACCTTGCGCTCGTCGCCGGCGCGCTGCAGCGCCACCGCCATGCCCAGCGCGGCCGAGATGCTGGTCGAGCTGTGGCCGACGCCGAAGGTGTCGTACTCGCTCTCGGTGCGCTTGGGGAAGGGCGCCACGCCGCCGCGCTTCTTGACCGTGTGGATGCGGTCGCGGCGGCCGGTGAGGATCTTGTGCGGATAGGCCTGGTGGCCGACGTCCCAGACCAGGCGGTCTTCCGGCGTCCGGTACAGCCAGTGCAGCGCCACGGTCAATTCGATCACGCCCAGGCCGGCACCGAAGTGGCCGCCGACCTGGGAGACGGTCTCGATCAGGTAGGCGCGCAGCTCGTCGGCGATCGCCGGCAGTTCCTCTTCCGGGAACTGGCGGAGGTCGGCGGGGACGGCGATGCGCGAGAGGCGCGGGTAGCGCTGCGGGTCGATCATCGGGGGGCGTCGGACGCGGCCGGTTCGGGCCAGAAGGGCAATTTTCGGCCAGCCCCGGGGTCCGGGCAAGGAAAACCGCCCGCGTCGTGTGGCCGGACGCGGGCGGCGAATGGCGGTCAGCCGCCGCGCAGGCCCTTCAGTCGGCCCAGCAGGCCGCCCTTGGCGGGGACTTCCGGCTCGACGGGCGGCGGCAGTTCGATCGCGGCGAAGCCGGTGGCGAGGCTGGCATTGACGAAGTCGGCCACCTCCTCGACCGTGGCGCTGCTGGCCTGGGCGATCTCCGGCAGGGTCGCCGGGCCCTTCATCATCGCCGTGGCGATGCGGAAGTGCCTGGGGAACTCGCGCTCGACCTGTGGCCACTTGAGCAGCCGGTAGCGGCGCTCGCCATCGCCGGCATCGACCAGGCGACCGGCCCCGGCCACCAGGCCGCACAGCCAGATCAGCCGCGTCCACGACTGCGGGCTGCCGGCGCGGGCGGCGTCCTCGGCGCTGGCCGGCACCCACTGTTCCGGCGCGATGACGATGCGGCAGTAGGGCATCAGCGGCTTGAGCTGCGGCGGGCCGAAGTAGTGCCCCGAACGCGGGTCCACCACCAGCGGCGGCGCATCCGGCAGCTGCAGGCGCATCGGGCCGGGCAGGGCGCCGGTGCGCAGGTAGTCGATCAGATATTTCTCGCGCGGCGGCTCCGGCTCGGGCGCAGGCTGGTCGGCGGCTTCGGGCGCCTGCGCGGCCACAGCCGACGGCGTCTGCGTTTCGGTCTCGGTCTCCGGGCTGACGGCTTCGGCGATCTCGGCCACATCGGCTGCGTCGTTTGCCGATGCCATCGGCGCCGCGAAGGCCGGTGGCTCATCCACGCCGTCCCGGGCCGCTGCCGACGCCGCGTCGCCGGCGGCGATCTCGCCGATGGGCTCGTTGGCCGCGCCGGTCTGCGCGGCGGCGACGGCGGCCAGGATGTCGCGGAAGCTCGACTCGCTCACCGGCCGCCGCAGGGTGAAATCGGCCTCGGAATCGGCGCGGTTGGACAGGCCGATCACGGTCTTGCCGGCACTGTGCGCCCGCAGCCAGGTCATGTGGCCGTAAATGGAGCCGAGGTCGACGACCAGGATCTGCGCCTGGTCCTCGGTGGTCAGCTCGAACGGTTCGCCGAGGCTGGCATTGGCGTCGACGAAGAGCATCTTCAGCGTGGCTTCGTCGGCCTGTTCCATGCCGGTGAAGCACAGCGGGTACTTCGACATTACCTCCCTCCCCCCGAAGGATTGCGGCGCCGGTGGCCGCCGGCCGGCGAGTGTCGGCCAAGCTGCACAGGCGCGTCAATGTCGTGTCAAGCCTGCGGGGCCGGAAGTCGGACGCTGTTCGCACTCTGTCCCGGCGCGGCGTTTGCGGCTGCATCGGGCTCGCGCCCCGGGCCTGCGGGATCGATGGCCTGCCCGCGCGATCGGCGGCCGCGCGCCCAGGGTCGGGCCGAGGGCGTGAAAAATCCGGGGATTTCAGGCCTGCGGGCGGGCGCGCTTGGGCAGATGGCTCTTCAGGAAGGCCATCTGGTCGGCCAGGATGTGGCGGTTGGAGAGGATCAGGTGCTCCACCCAGCTCGGCCGGTACGGCACCGCCAGCAGCGGCATGCCGGCCTGCTGCGGCGTGCGCCCGCCCTTGCGCGAATTGCAGTGGAAGCAGGCCGAGACGACGTTCTCCCAGATGTCGCGACCGCCGCGCGAGGTCGGCACCACGTGGTCGCGGGTGAGCTGGTGACGGTGGAACTCCTTGCCGCAGTACAGGCACAGATAGCCATCACGGGAGAACAGCGCGGCATTGGTCAGCGCCGGGGTCGGCTCGGGCATGTGCGGGCGGGCGTGCCCGCGCGCGGCGACGATCGGATGCAGCTCGATCACGCTCTGCCGGCCGGTGGCCCGGTTGGTGCCGCCGTGTACGGTCATGCAGGGCTCGCCCAGCGTCCACACCACGGCGCCGCGTACGTACAGGCAGGTGGCGTCCTGCCAGCTCATCCAGTCGAGGATGCGGCCGTGGGCGTCGAGGGAGAGCACGCGCGGGCTGCCGGGGTCGGGGGAAGCGTTCCCGGCCGGATACGGGGACCCGGAGCGGATCAAGGTCAGTCGCGGCGATGGCGTGCCCATCGGAAGCCGAGCATATAGCAAATCGGTTGCGGGTTGGGGATGGGGTAGTGTGTGGATGCCGGCGCCACCCTGGCGGCGATGCGGGGCCATCGCCCGGGCCGGGCGCGGTCATGCCGCCGCCCATCGCCGCGTTCCAGGCCCGCGCCGCGGCGGGCCTGTGCCGGGATGGCACCGCTTCGATGCACTCTCCCGCGTCCTCTCACCCCTTCACGCAGACCACCTGCCGCAGGGTGTGCACCACCTCGACCAGATCGCACTGGTTGGCCATCACCGCGTCGATGTCCTTGTAGGCGGCCGGGATCTCATCGACCACGCCGGCGTCCTTGCGGCATTCCACCCCGCGCGTCTGTTCGGCCAGATCCTGCTGCGAGAAGCGCCGCCTGGCCTCGCTGCGCGACATGCGCCGGCCGGCGCCGTGCGCGCACGAGCAGAAGCTCTCCGCCTGCCCCTTGCCGCGCACGATGTAGCTGCGCGCGCCCATCGAGCCGGGGATGATGCCGAGCTCGCCGGCGCCGGCGCGGATCGCGCCCTTGCGTGTGACCAGCAATTGCTCACCGAAATGACGTTCGCGGGCCACGTAGTTGTGATGACAGTCGATGGCCGTCGCGTCGGTGCGGAAGGCCGGCAGCTCGGCGCGCATCGCGTCGAGCACCGCCGCCATCATCTGCCGGCGGTTCTCGCTCGCGTAGTCCTGCGCCCAGCCGACCGCGCGGAGATAGTCGTCGTAGTCGGCGCTGCCCTCGTCGAGCCAGGCCAGGTCCCGGTCGGGCAGATGCGCGTCCGCCGCCTGCGCCAGCTCGCGGGCGCGGGTGATGAAATACGTGCCGATGCGGTTGCCGATCCCGCGCGAGCCCGAATGCAGCATCGCCCACACGCGGCCGCTCTCGTCCAGGCAGATCTCGATGAAATGGTTGCCGCCGCCGAGCGTGCCCAGCTGCTGCACCCAGCGCAGGCGCTCCTTGCCCTTCGGTGCAATGGCCGGATGCCGGTCCAGGATGGCGCGCAGGCCGGCGTCGAGGCGTCTGGCCGCCTGCACCGGCGCGTGCCGCTCGTCGTGCTGATCGAAACCGACCGGCACCGCCGCCTCGATGCGCGCGCGCAGCCGCCCGAGCGTATCGGGCAGATCGGCCGCCGTCAGCGTCGTGCGCACTGCCATCATCCCGCAGCCGATGTCCACCCCGACCGCCGCCGGCACGATCGCCCCGCGGGTGGCGATCACCGAGCCCACCGTCGCGCCGATGCCCAGGTGCACGTCCGGCATCGCCGCGACATGATGACGGACGAAGGGCAGGGCGGCGGTGCGCTTGAGCTGTTCGAGCGCCTGCGGGTCGACCTCCTCGGTCCAGACGCGGACCGGGACGTTGGGCGTAGCGAGGACGAGCTGGACCGGCATGGCGGCGGGAACACGGGCGCGGCGCAGTGCGCCGTCGGCAGCCATCATTCTAGAAGCGCAGGCATCCAGGCGCGTGCGCCAGGACACCGGCGTCGCTTCCAGCCCTCCCTTTCCAGGGGGAGAGAAACGCCGCCCTACAGCGGCTTGGCCATTCGCAGCATTTCCGTGCCGAAGCCGTTGGCCTCGTAGAACCGGCGCGCCCGCTCGTTGCCCACGAACACCGCCAGCGTCAGCCGCTCGCAGCGGTGCTCGCGGGCGAAGCGCTCGGCGAACTCCAACATCGCCCGCCCCAGCCCCTTGCCGTCCCAGCCGTTGGCCACCGCCAGGTCGGAGATGTGGCAGTTGGGCTTGCCGGAGAAGAAGTCGTTGACGATCTGCAGGTGCAAAAAGCCCGCCGGCTCGCCCTCGTCGGTCTCGGCGACGAACAGGAAGCTGCCCGGCTGGCTGCCGTCCAGGTGCTTGAGCAGATCGCGCCGGATGCCCTCGGACACCACCAGCTTCTTGCGCCCCGGCGGCAGCTCGAAACTGGTGAAACGCGGCACCAGGCCGAGGATGAAATCGTCGTCGGCGGGCTCGGCGGCCCGCATCAGCAGTTCGGTATCGGCGGCCTGGATATGCATCGCTGGAGCGAACGGTCGGTCCGGGGGAATCCGTCGCGCATCTTTACCATCGTCCGGCGGGGCTGTGGAGGGGGCCGCCGGTTTGTACGGGTCGATCCCGTGCAGCCGGCAGGTGTGACCGGCACGTAGGCTGGGGTGAGCTTGCGACCCCCCACGGAGTGAAGCGACGGAGGGCGAGGGTGCTCGGGGTGTGGCGTGTGTCGTGTGAGCCGGGGTTCGCACAGGGCTCCCCCCGGCCTGCGGTTTGCTTTGCGCCCTCAGGCGTCGAACGCCTCCGCCGGGATGCCGAGCAGGCTGTCCTTGCCGGCGCGGATGGCGGCGGCGTGGACGAGGGTGCGCGGCAGGATGCGCTGGAAGTAGAAGCGGGCGGTTTCGCGCTTGGCGGTCTTGAAGGCATCGCTGGCGGTGCCGGCTTCGGCGCTGGCGAGCGCACGGGCCCACCAGTAGGCGAGGGCGACGTAGCCGGAATAGAAGAGGTAATCGACGGCGGCGGCGCCGATCTCGTCGGCGTCGGCGGTCGCCTTCCTGCCGATCTCCAGGGTCAGTTCGCCCCATTCGCGGGCCTTCTCGGCCAGCGGCAGGATGAAGTCGGCCAGGGCGGGGTTGTGCTGCTGCTCGCGGCAGAAGCTCTCGACCATCGACAGGAACTGGCGCATGCCGGCGCCCTGCTGCTGCAGGATCTTGCGGCCGAGCAGGTCGAGCGCCTGGATGCCGGTGGTGCCCTCGTAGATCGTGGTGATGCGGGCGTCGCGGGCGAGCTGCTCCATGCCCCATTCGCGCACATAGCCGTGGCCACCGAACACCTGCAGGGCGTGGTAGGTGCATTCCACGCTCCATTCGGTGAGGCAGGCCTTGACGATGGGGGTGAGGAAGCTCAGCAGCTCGTCGGCGCGGCGGCGCTCGTCGGCATCGGCGCCGTGCTCGATCACGTCGACCAGGGTGCCGGCGTGATAGGCCAGCAGGCGGCCGCCCTCGCCCAGCGCCTTGCAGGTGAGCAGCATGCGGCGGATGTCGGGGTGGACGATCAGCGGGTCGGCCGGCAGGTCGGGGAATTTGGCGCCGGACAGGGCGCGCATCTGCAGGCGCTCACGGGCGTAGCGCAGGGCGTTCTGGAAGGCGCGGTCGATCAGGCCCAGGCCCTGCACGCCGACGGCGAGGCGGGCGGTGTTCATCATGGTGAACATGGCATTGAGGCCCTTGTTGGGCTGGCCGATCAGCCAGCCCTGGGCGCCGTCGAAGTTCATCACGCAGGTGGCCGAGGCGTGGATGCCCATCTTGTGCTCGATCGAGCCGCAGCGCACGGCGTTGCGCTCGCCGACAGTGCCATCCTTCGCCACCTTCAGCTTCGGCACGATGAACAGCGAGATGCCCTTGGTGCCGGGCGGGGCGTCGGGCAGGCGGGCGAGCACGAGGTGCACGATGTTGTCGGTGAAATCGTGCTCGCCGGCGGTGATGAAGATCTTGGTGCCGGTGATGGCGTGGCTGCCGTCGGGCTGCGGCTCGGCGCGGGTGCGCAGCAGGCCCAGGTCCGAGCCGCAGTGCGGCTCGGTCAGGCACATGGTGCCGGTCCAGCGGCCTTCGACGATGGCGCGCAGGAAGACCTCGCGCTGCCAGTCCTCGCCGTGCTGCCTGAGCGCCTCGGTGGCACCGTGCGAGAGCAGCGGGTAGTTGCCCCAGCTCAGGTTGGCGGCGTCGATCATTTCCTTCAGCGCGATGCCGAGGGAATCGGGCAGGCCCTGGCCGCCCCAGGCTTCCGGCGCGGTGATGCCGGCCCAACCGGCGTCGACGTACTGCTCGTAGGCGCGCCTGAAGCCTCTGGGCGTGCTGACGGTGCCGGTGTCGGCGTCGAAATGGCAGCCCTCGGCGTCACCGCTCTGGTAGAGCGGGGCGAGCACGGTTTCGGCGAACTTGGCGGCTTCGTCGAGCACGGCGTCGAGCACGTCGCGCTGGGCGGCGTCCAGACCGAGGCGGGCATAGAGCGATTCGGCGCCGAGCACGTCGAACAGGGCGAAGCGGATGTCGCGCAGCGGGGCGGCGTAGTGGTTCATCGCGATTGACTCCGTAGGATCAGCGCAGCACGCCGTCGAGACCGGGGACGGGGTTGAGGGCGCTGCTGAATTCGATGTCGTAGCTGCCGCGCGGGTCACCGCTGACGATGCGGCCGGTCAGGCGGTAGCGCAGGCTCTTGCGGGTGCGCAGCACGGCATCCATCGGCTCGCGGGCGGCATCGGTGGGGGTCAACAGCACCTCGACGATCTCGGCCGAGCCGGGGCTGACGGTGAGGCCGGGCCGAAGCGACAGCCGGCCGGCGTCGATGCCGGCCACGTCCAGTCGCAGTTCGACCTGGTCGTAGCGCATTGCCACGGTGCTGAAGTTCTGCAAGCGCAGATCGAGCCGCCACTGGCCGTCATCCTGCACCGCCACTTGCTGCAGCGAAGCCTGCGGGGGCCAGACCCGTTTCTTCACCGGGTCGCTGCTGCATGCGGCGAGCAGGACGGCGAGGGTGAGCAGGACGAGCAGTCGGCGCATGAAACCATCCGGCGGCGAATGGGGAGAGCCGGAGAATAACAGGCGGCGTGTGGGGCGAGAATCGCGTGCGGCGCAGGCCGGGCGTTGCGTCTCAGTGCCCCTGCTTGCTCAGCAGCAGGTGGCGGTCGGCCTCGTGGATGGCGTCCTCAATCGCACGGCCGGATGTTGCCAAACTGTA
>JBEQAM010000013.1:0-16391 GCA_041640375.1 Rehaibacterium sp.
AGCTGCAGTTCCAGGACCGCACCGACCAGATCCTGTCGCACCTGAAGACCGACTTCGAAAGCCTGAGCCGGATGCTGAGCACCCTGGGCGAGCAGCAGTTCGACGCCCGCGCCTGGCGCGAGGAGCGTACCCGCCGCTTCACCACCATCGAGGAACGCAGCGGTGGCCAGGCATTGAGTACCGAGAGCGGCGATATCGAATTGTTCTGAAACCGGAAACCGGAAAGAGCATCACACCATCGACGTTCCCGCCGAAGCGGCACTCCACCGACTTGGCGGCTGACGGAAGGCCTGGTATCCGGCGCTTTCGCAGTCACGAGGCGGCGTCACCCGACGCCGCCTCCCAAGCGGGATGCCGTCAGCCTCCGCTGGCAATCAGCCGGGTGGTGCGGGCGATGAAAGCCGCCGGGTCGTCGAGCACGCCTCCCTCGGCCAGTTGCGCCTGCTCCAGCAGCAGCCAGCCCAGGTCCGCGGCACGCGCGTCGTCAGCCTCGCCGGCCAGCCGCTTGACCAGTGCGTGCTCCGGGTTGATCTCCAGGATCGGCTTGCCGGCCGGTGCATCATGGCCGGCGGCTTTGAGCAGGCGCTGCATGTGCAGAGCCATGTCGTGCTCGTCGAGCACGATGCAGGACGGCGAGGTGGTCAGACGCGCGGACACCCGCACGTCTTTCACCGCGTCGCCGAGGATGCCCTTGAGCCGCGCCACCACGCCCTCGGCGTCCTTCGCCGCCTGCTCGCGCGCGGCTTTGTCGACCTGTCCGCCGAGCTTGTCCAGGTCGAGTTCGCCCTTGGCGACATTGCGCAGCCGCTTGCCGGCGTACTCGTGCAGGTAGCCCGACATCCATTCGTCGATGCGCTCGTGCATCAGCAGCACCTCGACGCCGCGCGCCTTCAGCGCCTCCAGCTGCGGGCTGTTGCGGGCGGCGTTCCAGCCATCGGCGGTGAGGTAGTAGATGTCCTCCTGCCCGGCCACCATGCGCCCGATGTACTCGTCCAACGACACCAGTTGCTCGGCGTTCTCGCTGCGGGTCGAGGGAAAGCGCAGCAGTTTGAGCACGCGCTCGCGGTTGCCGGCATCTTCGGCGACGCCCTCCTTCAGCGTGGTGCCAAACTCGCGCCAGAAGCCGGCGTACTTCTCCGGCTCGTCTTTGGCCAGCCTGTCGAGCAGATCGAGCACGCGTTTGGTCAGCGCGCCCTTGATGCGTTCGACCTGACGGCTCTCCTGCAGGATCTCGCGGCTGACGTTGAGCGGCAGATCGTCGGAATCGACCACGCCACGCACGAAGCGCAGGTAGGCCGGCAGCATCTGCGCGCTGGCATCCATGATGAAGACGCGCTTGATGTAGAGCTTGAGCCCCTTGCGGTCGTCGCGCGAAAACTGGAAGTCGAACGGCGCCCGCGCCGGCACGTACAGCAGCGAAGTGAAGTTCTGGTTGCCCTCGACACGGTTGTGCGTCCACGCCAGCGCCTCGCCGAAATCGTGCGCGACATGCCGGTAGAAGCCCTGGTAGTCCTCGTCGGTCAACTCGTTCTTGGGCCGCATCCACAGCGCCGAAGCCTGGTTGACGGTCTCGTACTCGGCGCCGTCGCCCGGCTTGCGCATGCGGATCGGAAAGCCGATGTGATCCGAGTAGGTCCGGATCAGCGCACGCAGCTTCCAGTCCTCCAGGTAGTCGTCCTCGCCCTCGCGCAGATGCAGCGTGACGGTGGTGCCCCGAGGGGCGTCCTCCGGGCCTTCGGACAGGGTGAACTGGCCGTCACCGGTCGATTCCCAGACGAAGGACCCGGACGCGCCGGCCTTGCGCGAGGTCACCGTCACCCGGTCGGCGACGATGAAGGCCGAATAGAAGCCGACACCGAACTGGCCGATCAGGCTGAGGTCGGCCTTGCGTCCTTCGGCGATGGCTTCCAGGAACCTGCGCGTACCCGAGCGCGCCACGGTGCCCAGGTTCTCGATCAGCTCCTGCTTGCTCATGCCGATGCCAGTGTCGCGCACGCTCAGGGTGCGGGCCGCCTTGTCGGCATGGATCTCGATCTTCAGGCCGGGCTCGTCGCCATACAGCTCCGGATCCTGCAGCGCTTCGAAGCGCAGCTTGTCACACGCGTCGGAGGCGTTGGACACCAGCTCGCGCAGGAAGATGTCCTTGTTCGAGTACAGCGAATGGATGACGAGCTGCAGCACCTGCTGCACCTCGGCCTGGAAATGATGGGTTTCGGTCGCGGTCATCGCTCGATCCCTGGTCGATGGGCGGGTCAGGCGAAAATGGTGTGCCCAGCCGCCGCTTTCAAGCGGTACCCGCCGGCAACGCGCCGGCTCCGGACCGGCGCCGAGCAGGCACCAGCCCGCTCGTCTGCGATCGGTATCTGCCCCATGGCCGGTCACCCTTCCGCCGTTGCGCCCGCCGCTGCCGGCTCGCCGGAGGACTCGCACCTGCAAGAGTCCGCCCGTGCCGGGCGCCCCACAACGAACGGCCGGCGGGTCGCCCGCCGGCCGTCGTCGAATGCGTCGCGCAATGCGTCGCGCGCGGACTACTTGACCACTTCCAGCAGCTCGACCTCGAACACCAGGGTCTGGTTGGGGCCGATCGGGCCCGGCGTGCCGCGATCGCCGTAGGCCAGGTTGCCGGGGATCCAGAACTTGTATTTGGCGCCGACCGACATCAGCTGCACGCCTTCGGTCCAGCCCGGAATCACCTGGTTGAGCGCGAACTGCGCCGGCTGGCCGCGATCGTACGAGCTGTCGAACTTGGTGCCGTCCAGCAGCGTGCCGGCGTAGTGCACCCGCACGGTGTCGGTAGCGGCCGGCTTGGGGCCATTGCCCTGGCGGATCACCTGGTACTGCAGGCCCGAGGCGGTGGTCTGCACGCCCGGCTTGTTCTTGTTGCTGGCGAGGAAGGCCTCGCCCTCGCGCAGGTTCTTCTCCGCCTGCGCCTGCTGCTCGGCCGCCTGCTTCTGCTGCAGCTTCTGCATGAAGGCGGCACGCACCGCCTCGCCTTCCTCATCGGTCATCAGCGGCTTGCCGCCGGTGAGCACGGTCTGGATCGCCTGCGCCAGCACGGCCGGATCCAGTTCGTCCTGGATCGGCGTCAGCGAGCGGGCGACGTCCATGCCGACCATGTAGCTGACCTTGTCCTTCTCGGTCTCGAGCTTGTCCTTGGCGAACGTGGTACCGGCGGCGAGGGCGGCGGTCACGGCCAGCGCCGTCGCGCTGTGGCGCAGAAACGACTTCATGTGGGGAATTCTCCTGGGGATGGACGCCGGCATCCGCCCGGCGCGGGCGTGACGTATTGTCGCGGTCTGCATGGGCCGGAGCAAACCGGACCGCTTTGGACTCCGCCGCGCCATGGCGGTTCCGCACCGCCCGGGCCGGATTCAGCCGCCAGCCGGTTACGGCCAGAAGCCCGCGGATCGCGCCAGGCGCGCTCGATCCGCGATCGGTACCGATGGCCTGGCCGGGAGAACGCCCGGGACTCAGGATTCGGGCACCGGCGCCGCCAGCAGACGCTCGATCTCGCCGACCAGCCCGGCATCGTCGGGCGCGGTGCGGCTGCCGAAGCTGCCCACCACCCGGCCCTCGCGGTCGATCAGGTATTTGTGGAAATTCCAGGCCGGTGCCTGACCGGTTTCGGCCGCCAGCCGCCGGTACAGGGCCGTGGCCTCGCGGCCCTTGACATGCACCTTCTCGAACATCGGGAACTTCACGCCGTAGGTGAGCGTGCAGAACTCCCGGATTTCCTCTTCGCTCCCCGGCTCCTGGCCCATGAAGTCGTTGGAGGGAAAGCCCACGACCGAGAAGCCGCGGTCCCTGTACTTCTGGTGCAGCGCCTCCAGGCCCTCGTACTGCGGCGTGAAGCCGCATTTGCTGGCGGTGTTGACCACCAGCAACACCTGGCCGGCGAAGCGTTCGGCCAGGTTCACCCGCTCCTTCCCGGCCAGCGGCCGGTATTCGAGGTCGAGCAGGTTCCCGCCGGCGAGCGCCGGGGCGGTGGCCAACAGGGCGACCGCCATGGAAAACATCATTTGTTTCAATGAGCTGCGCATTGTCTCGTGTCCTGCATGGTCGAAAGGGCGGGAGATCGGCGAAGCGGCCCGTGACGCCAGTCTGCTCGTCCGGGCGTGCAGAGGGTGTTGACTGGCGCTGTTTAGGTGTTATAGTTACATACAACACCGGCTCGCATGAACGGCGGTCGGCGTATCCCCAAGGGAGAAAGCCATGCACACCCGCCCCACAAGCATCCTGGCCGCGCTGGTCGCCGTCGCCGCCTTCGCGGTCGTAGCGGTCCTGGTCGGCGGCCGGCCGTCGGTCGACGCCGCCTCCCGCGGCGCCGAGCCTGCCGATAGCGTACTCGAAACCATGGAGCTTGCTCGCGAGCGGCTCGGGCAGGTCGAACTGCGCGACCGGCAGAGCCTGCGCCTGCAACTGGCCATGCCTTACTTCTCGTTCGGCGGCCGGCGACCGCGCCAGGAGACCTGATCCATGACCGTCACCTGGAACGACACCACACCGATCTACCTGCAGCTGAAGGAGCGCGTGGTCGCGATGATCCTCGACGGGGTGCTCAAGCCCGGTGATGCCCTGCCCTCGGTGCGACAGGTCGCGGCCGATTTCCAGCTGAACCCGATCACCGTCTCCCGCGCCTACCAGGAGCTGGTGGACGAAGCATTGGTCGAAAAACGAAGGGGACTGGGCATGTACGTCAACGACGGTGCACGCGAAAAACTGCTCTCCAGCGAGCGCGAACGCTTCCTGCACGAGGAGTGGCCGGTGGTGGTCGAGCGCATCCGGCGTCTTGGCCTGCGCATGGACGAACTGGTGCAAGCGGCCGAGCGGGCCGGGGAGAAGGCATGATGAGCGCCGTCGTCTCCGCCCGTGGCCTGAGCAAGCGCTACCGGAACAAGATCGCGCTGGACCATGTCGATTTCGACATCGCTCCCGGCCGCATCCTCGGCCTGATCGGTCCCAACGGCGCCGGCAAGACCACGGCGCTCAAGGCGATCCTCGGCCTGATTCCCTTCGAGGGCGAACTCAAGGTGCTCGGCTACGACCCGCGCACGCAGCGCGACGCGCTGATGCGCGAGGTCTGCTTCATCGCCGATGTCGCCGTGCTGCCGCGCTGGATGCGAGTGTGGCAGGCCATCGAGTTCGTCGAGGGCGTGCACCCGAAGTTCGACCGCAGCAAGTGCGAGGCCTTCCTCTCCCACACCCAGGTCAAGCCGCACCTGCGGGTGAAGGAGCTGTCCAAGGGCATGATCGTGCAGCTGCACCTGGCGCTGGTGATGGCGATCGACGCCCGGCTGCTGGTGCTCGACGAGCCCACGCTGGGCCTGGACATCCTCTATCGCAAGCAGTTCTACCAGAACCTGCTCGAAGAGTACTTCGACCACGAGAAGACGATCATCGTCACCACCCACCAGGTCGAGGAGATCGAGCACATCCTCACCGACCTGATGTTCATCCGCGACGGCAAGATCTCGCTGTCGGCGACGATGGACGAGATCGGCGAGCGCTTCACCGAGGTGATGGTGCCGCCCGACAAGGCCGAGGCCGCCCGCGCGCTGGCGCCGCTCGACGAGCGCCAGGTATTCGGCAAGTCGATCTTCCTGTTCGACGGCGTCGAGCGCGCCCGGCTGTCCACCCTCGGCGAACTACGCACGCCCGGCATCGCCGACCTGTTCGTCGCCACCATGAAGGGAGCCTACGCATGAACACCTTCCCCACCCTGCTCAAGCGCGAATACTGGGAGCATCGTGGCGGCTTCCTGTGGGCGCCGGTGATCGCCGGCGGCATTTTCCTGGTCTTCCTGCTGATGGCGATGCTGGTCGCCCAAGCCGGCATGTCGGAGGTCAACATCCAGATCGGCGCGCTGCGGCTGAGCGAGATCACCCAGGGCCTCGACCCGGCCGCCCGCGCCCGAATCGGCGTCGGCATCGACGTGACACTGCTCACCGTCGCCGGGCAGTTGGGCATCGTGGTCGGCATCGTGGTGTTCTTCTACTGCCTGGCCTGCCTGTACGACGAGCGCCGCGACCGCAGCGTGCTGTTCTGGAAGTCGCTGCCGGTCTCGGACCGCGACACCGTGCTCTCCAAGGCCGTCAGCGCGCTGTTCGTCGCCCCGCTGATCGGGGTGGCCGCGGGCATCGCCACCGGACTGGGCATGCTGGCACTGCTCGGCGTCTACTTCGCCTTCCACGGCGCCAATGTCTTCGGCCTGCTGTTCGGCGCGGCCAATCCGCTCGAGGTGGCGACGATGCTGCTGGCGCTGATCCCATTGCACGCGGTATGGGCACTGCCCACCGTCGGCTGGCTGATGCTGTGCTCGGCCTGGGCGCGCTCCAAGCCCTTCCTGTGGGCGATCGCGATCCCGGTCGGCGCCGGCATCCTGGTGAGCTGGTTCGACCTGATGCGCACGCTGTCGCTATCGGACGGCTGGTTCTGGCGCGAGGTGGTCGCCCGCCTGCTGCTGAGCGTGATCCCGGGCAGCTGGCTGCCGCTCAACAAGCTGGAGAGCCTCAGCATCCACGGCCCCGAAGATTTCATGCGGCTGACCTCGCTGGGCAACGTCTACCAGCTGATGCTCGAACCTTCGCTGTGGATCTGGGCGGCGATCGGCGCCGGCATGATCCTGCTCGCCATCCGTCTGCGCCGCTGGCGCGACGAAGGCTGACCCGCCTCCTCCAGACACAAGGACAAGCACCATGCGCACTCTCTCCATCCTGCCGCTGCTGCTCCTGGCTGCCACCACCGCGGAGGCACGCGATTGCCGCTTCGAAGCTCCGCGCGACCTGCAGCTGGATCTGGCCGGCGTGAGCACCCTGATCGTCGAACTGGGCCGCCACGAGATCCGGCTGACCGGGGCCGACGATGGCGACGGCATGGTCCGCGGCAAGGCCTGCGCCTCCGCGCCGGACTACCTCGACGACCTGCAGATCGTGCAGGAGCGCCAGGGTGACCGCCTCGTGCTGCGGGCCGAGCACCGCCAACCCGGGCGCAAGGTGTTCGTGCTGTTCGGCAACCATTACGAGTACCTGACCATGGACGTGCGGGTGCCGGAGCGTCTCACGATCGAGTTGCAGGTCGGCTCCGGCGACGCCTGGATCGAGGGCGTGGCCGCGCTGGACACGACCATCGGCTCGGGCGACGTCGAGGTGCGCCGCATCGCCGGCGAACTGCAGGCGCGAGTCGGCTCCGGCGACCTGGAAGCCCGCGACGTCGGCAGCCTGCGGCTGCGCTCGGTGGGCTCGGGCGACGTCACCGTCGAACGCATCCGCGGCGAGGCCAGCATCGGCAGCATCGGCTCGGGCGACGTGACCCTGCGCGAGGTCGAGGGCAGCGTCGAGGTCGGCTCGATCGGCTCGGGCGATCTGGTGCTGCGGGGCGTACGCGGCAACGTGAGCGTGGACTCGCTCGGCTCCGGCGACATCTCTGCCCGCGATGTGAGCGGGGATTTCAGGCTGCACGCCAAGGGCAGCGGCGATGTGTCGCTCACCGGCATCGGCGGCGAGACGCAGTTGCCGCGCAAGCGGTGAGAGCCGGAAACCGGAAAGAGCATCGAAGCACCGTCATCCAGGCACAGCCGGCATCACCGCGAAGACGCAACGGCAGCCACCTCACTCCCCTGTGGGAGCAGGGGCAGGATGACAGGCGCGGCGGTTGCCGCCGAGGCGCTCGGCAGCCGGATGGCTCCCGGTTGACCCAGGTCAACCCGCCCCACCCCGTCACGGGCCACCCTAGGGTGGCCCGTTCCGTTGCCGGCCGCAGCCCCTGTCGCGCTCCTGGACCCATGACGCCATCGCCCGCATCGAGGCCGACTTTCGGCGCTCGGCCGACACCCATCTGATCCGGCTCGATTTGCCGGCCTTCCCCGGCATCCCGCTCTACCTCAAGGACGAAAGCGTCCACCCGACCGGCAGCCTCAAGCATCGACTGGCCCGTTCGCTGTTCCTCTACGGCCTGTGCAACGGCTGGATCCGCGAGGATCGCCCGGTCATCGAGGCCTCCAGCGGCAGCACCGCGGTGTCCGAGGCCTACTTCGCCCGCCTGCTCGGCCTGCGCTTCATCGCGGTGATGCCGGAGAGCACCTCGCGCGAGAAGATGGCGCGGATCGCCTTCTACGGCGGCCAGTGCCATACCGTGCCGGGGCCGGATGTCGCCAGCGAGGCGCAGCGACTGGCCGTGGCGCTCGGCGGTCACTTCATGGACCAGTTCACCTACGCCGAGCGCGCCACCGACTGGCGCGGCAACAACAACATCGCCGAATCGCTGTATCACCAGCTCGGCGCCGAGCCCGACCCCTGCCCGCGCTGGCTGGTGGTGTCGGCCGGCACCGGCGGCACCGCCGCCACCATCGGTCGCTACATCCGCTACGCCGCCTGCCGCAACGAATGCACGCGGCTGTGCGTGGTCGATCCGGAGCACTCGGTGTTCTTCGATGCCTTCCGCACGGGCCGGCGCGATCTGTGCATCGACGCGGCGTCGCGCATCGAGGGCATCGGCCGGCCGATCGTCGAGCCATCGTTCCTGCCCGAGGTGATCGACCGCATGATCCGCGTGCCCGATGCCGCCAGCCTGGCGGCGCTGCGCACCATCGAGCGCCTGCTCGGCCGCCGCTGCGGCGGCTCCACCGGCACCAATTTCGTCGGCGCGCTGCGGCTGATGACCGAACTGCGTGAACGCGGCGAACGCGGGCCAGTGGTCACGCTGATCTGCGATGGCGGCGAACGTTACCTCGACACCTGTTACAACCCGCACTGGGTCGCCGCGCAGGGGCTGGACCTTGCGCCTTGGCAGGCGCTGTTCGACCGCGTGCTGCTCGGCGCCGACTGGTCGCCGCCGACCGCGCTCGACGAGGCCGGCGACGCGCCCGCTCCAGGCTATTCCACATTCTCCAGCGAGGCGCGATGTTCGACCTTGATCAGGTAGAGATTGCGCAGGTAGATGAACAGCCCCGAGGCCTGGCCGACGATGAACACCGGGTCGGCGCGGTGGATGGCGTAGGACAGCAGCACCGCACTGCCGGCCAGGCTGAAGTACCAGAAGGCCTTGGGCACGATGCTGCGGCGCGCCTTCTCCGAGGCCAGCCACTGAATGATGAAGCGGGCCGAGAACAGCGCCTGTCCGAGGAAACCGACCATGATCCAGATCGTGGTGTCCTTCATGGCGATGCCTCCTCCCTGCCTCGGTACTCATGCACGGCGGTGAGCCGTGAACGCCGGATCAACCAGGCGACGCCGCGGAGATCGGCCAAGCCGACCCAGAGCCGTCCCAGGTTGGTGTAGTTCGACCGTCCGGCGGTGCGTGGACGGTGGTTGACCGGCACACTCACCGTCTTCCAGCCGGCACGCTGCATCAGCGCCGGCAGATAGCGGTGCATGTGGTCGAAATAGGGCAGGTCGAGGAAGGCCTCGCGCTCGAACAGCTTGATGCCGCAGCCGGTATCCGGCGTATCGTCGCGCAGCAACCGGCGGCGCACGGCATTGGCGACTTTCGAACCCAGCCGCTTGCCCAGCGAGTCGCGCCGCTGCACGCGCCAGCCGGCGAAGAGCTTGACCTCGACGGGCGCATCCGCGCGCGCGTCGAGCAACCTGGGAATGTCGGCCGGATCGTTCTGGCCGTCGCCATCCAGCGTCGCCACCCAGGGTGCCCGCGCAGCCTTGACGCCGTTGCGGATCGCCGTGCTCTGCCCGCTCTGGCGCACATGCGTGAGCACACGCAGCTCCGGTACATGCGCCTGCAACCGGCCCAGCTCGGCCAGCGTGCCATCGCGGCTGGCGTCGTCGACGTAGACGATCTCGAAGACGAGCCGGCCGCGCAGGGCGGCGAGGATTTCATCGATCAGCGGGGCGAGGTTGGCCCGTTCGTTGTGAACGGGCACCACCACGCTCAATACGGGACATTGATCCATGTCGGTTCCAGGGCTGCGTGAAGATTGGGACGGCACGATCCGTGCGCACGATCAGTGTCCGGCGGCCGATGACGGAACACCAGAGACGGAGGCGACCGGAACCGGCCGCCAGACGCCGGGCGACTGCTCGGCGAGCGCAATGTCCGGGCACACGCGCCGCGGGTCCGGCGTTTCCGGGGCGGATGACACCACCAGCAGGGCGTCGGGATAGGCGCGCAGATCGCGGCACAGCTCGGCGTGCGGATCGAATCCACCCGCGCCGACCGCCGGCCGCCGGTCGATCTGCTCGACCGGCACACCAGTGTACAGGCGCAGGCCGTAATGGGCCGGCATGCCCAAGAACAGGATGCGGTCCGGCGAGCGCACACCGGCCAGAAGGCGGTCGGCCTCGGCGCGGGCATCCTTGTGACTGGGTATCTGGGTGGTTGCCGCCTTCAGCAGCAGCACCAGCAATGCCCAGGCCGGCAGGGCGAGCCGCCAGAACGGCTCACGGGCCGGCGCGATCAGCGGCGCGAAGCGGCGGGCGAGCAGCAGGCTGATCGGCACTGTCAACGGCAGCACGTAGAGGAACAGGCGCGAACGGGCGAAGAAGAACACGCACAGCGGCAGCAGCGTCCACATGAGCAGGAAGGCGCGGTCGCGATCCTCGGCCAGCCAGCGCCGCCAGGCCGACGGCCGCCAGCCGTCGCGCAAGATGCGCCACCAGCCCAGATCGACCAGCCCCCATGGAAATGCGGCCAGAAACAGGATCGGCAGGTACACCTTGACCGCGCCGTACCACTGGGCATTGCGGTCGTGTACCGGCGTGAACACCCGGTCGATCAGCTCGTAGCCGAGGAAGTAGCCGAGCAGGCCGGGACGCTGGGCGACGATCCAGGCAAACCAGCCCAGCCCGACCACGGCGAACACCGGCCACGCGGCGAACGGGAACAGGCGCCGCAGCCCCTGGCGGCCCTCCACGGCCAGCGTCCACACCGCCATCGGCAGCAGCGGCAACAGACCCGGTGGCCCCTTGGTGAGGAAGGCCAGACCGAAACTCAAGCCCATCAACAGCTGCCACCCCAGTGGCCGCGCGGCCTCGCGCGACTGTAGCCAGGCCAGTACGGCCAGCGTTTCGAACAGCACCAGGAACACGTCGGTGCTGACCACGTTCGCGGCCAGCACCGCCGTGAGCGAACTGCCCCACACAAATGCCGGCAGCCACGGGCGCGCAGGCACGAAGCGCCGGCCCAGTGCGTACATCAGCAGCCCGGTCAGCACGAAGGCCAGGGCGTACGGCAGCCGTATGGCCCAAGTATTGCGCCCGAACGTGGCCACCGCCGCGGCGATCGCCCAGTAGGTCAATGGCGGCTTGGTGAAATGCTCGTGGTGGTCATTGAGGCGCGGCACCAGGAAATCGCCGCTGTCGAGCATCTGCAGCGCCACCGCGGTATAGCGGCCTTCGTCGGAATCCCACAACGGCCGGGTGCCCTGGAAAGCGAAACCGAGCAGCACCAGCATGGCCAGCAGCCATGGCAGCGCCATGCGGCCGGCACGGGCCGGCCGCATCGGCTGGGCGACGAATTCCTTCGAACGGACAGCGTTGACCATGTGTGATGCGGGCCGGAAAAAGCTGGGGCACGTGCAGATTCGCCCGCGGCGTGTCGGAAGCGGGTCGGAGCGATGTCGTGTGCGGGTTAACCGAGCCCGTCCGCCTCGCTTTCCGCGACCAGTGAGGCGCGCAGGTCGAGCACGGCCAGCGTGCCCCGGCCCGGCTCGGCCTCGATGTCCAGCCGCCAGCCCAGGTGCTCGCAGATGCGCCGGATCAGTTCCAGCCCGATGCCGCTGCCGATCCGCCCCTCGCCGCGCCGTGCCAGCGCGGCGTAGATGCGGCCGATCTCCTCCGGTGTCATGCCCTGCCCCGGGTCGCGGATGCGGACCACCCCGGCCGGCTCCACACGCAGTTCGATGGTGCCGTGGTCGCTGTTCTCGATGGCGTTGCGCAGCAGGTTGCCGACCGCCACCTGCACCACCTGCAAGGGCGCTGAGAGCAGGGTCGGCATCAGCGGGCCGGTGCGCAGCCGCAGGGACTTGTCGCGGGTGAGGTGTTCGTGATCGAGCACGATCTCCGGCAGCAGCTCCTCCAGCCGGAAGCGCTGATCCACATTGCAGAGCCGTTCGGGCTCCTTGGCCAGCACCAGCAGCATGTCGATCAACTGTTCGACGCCGCGCGCGGTCTGGCGGATGCGCTGCAAGGGCGCGGCGGCGGCGGCCGGCAAGTCGGGACGGGCGGCGATCAGTTCGGCGGCGCCGGCGATCACCGCGATCGGCGTGCGCAGCTCGTGGCTGACGCTGTCCACGAATTCGCGCTCGCGCCGGACGAAGCGCTCGTGGCGCTCCAGGTACTGGTTCATCGCGCCGGCGATGGTGGCGATCTCGGCGGGCGCATCCTCGGTCAGCTCCAGCCGCTGACCGCGCCGGTCCGGCCGCAACGCATCGACCGCCGCCGCCAGCCGGCTCACCGGCCGCAACTGGCGCCCGGCCACGTACCAGGCCAGCACGGCGAGCAGCGCCGCCGCCAGCAGCGACCCGCCGATCAGGAGCACGAGCAGGCGGCGCTCCTCGCGTTCGAGGTCGGTGATGTCCAGGGTGAGATACACCCGCTCGTCGCCGATGTCACGAACCAGCACGACCACCTCGTGATCGTCGAGCTCGACCTCGTCGTGCAAGCCGGGCGGCAAGCGCTCCAGCGCCAGCGGGATAGGTGCGGACGTGGTTTCGCTCCGGGGGCGGCGGTACAGGGCCAGCGTTTCGGTCTGCGGCCATTCGAAACGCGGGTCGGCCGCCCGACGCGTCTCGAAGTAATCCAGCTCGGTCTCCAGCAGCGAACGCCACACCGTGCGCTCGACCGATTCGTTGACGGCATAGCCGTGCAGGAAGATCGCCAGCGCCAGCAACAGCGCGTAGCCGAGCAGGCCGGCCGCGATGCGGGCGCGCAGCGTGCGTCGGCTCATCCGGCACCCTCGGCCTGCTCGGCGATGCGGTAGCCGACCTTGGGCAGGGTCTGGATCAGCTTCGGCTCGAACGGCCCGTCGACCGCGCGGCGCAGTTCGTACATGTGCGAGCGCAGCAGGTCGCCGTCGGGCGGGCTGTCGCCCCACAGCGCCTGTTCGAGCCGCGCGCGGCTGACCACCGCCGGCGCGGCGCGCATCAGCACCTCCAGCAGTTTGCGGCAGGCCGGGTACAGGTGTAGCGGACGGCCGGCCCGCACCACCTCCAGCGTCGCCAGATCCAGCGTCAGGTCGGCCACCTGCAGGACGCGCTGGCGACCCAGACCACGGGCCCGCGCCAGCAGCGCCTCCAGCCGAGCCTCCAGCTCGGGCAGGGCGAACGGCTTGGTGAGATAGTCGTCGGCGCCGGCGCGGAAGCCAGCCAGCTTGTCCGGCAGCTCGTCGCGCGCGGTGAGCATGATCACCGGCGTATCGCGCCCGGCCTCCTGACGCAGCCGCTGCAGCAGGCTGCGCCCGTCCAGCCGCGGCAGCATCCAGTCCAGCACGATGGCGTCGTATTCGTGGGTGCTGGCCAAGTGCAGGCCGGTGACGCCGTCCGGCGCGGCATCGAGTTGGTGCCCGCGCACCTCGAAATACTCGAACAGGTTGGCGACCAGGCTTCGATTGTCCTCGACGATCAGCAGACGCACGTCGGCAGGCTCCGGTTACGATGGCGCGAAATTCCATCCGGTCCAGTGTGCCGCAGCCGGCGTCGGAGCGGCGTCGGAAGCGTTACGACGCCGCTCCCACACCGCCCGCGCCACACTGCCCCCGTCGAGACCCCGAACGTGTCCCGCGTCCGCCACTTCCCTGCCCACCTGCCCGGCCTGCTGCTGTTCGCCCTGCTCGCGCTCGGCGCCGGCCTCGGCCTGCGCGACCCCTCGCCGCCGGACGAGCCGCGCTTCGTGCTGGCCGCCCGGCAGATGGTCGAATCCGGCGACTGGGCGATCCCGCGTCGCGGCAGCGAGCTCTACGCGCACAAGCCGGCCACCTTCATGTGGCTGCAGGCGGCCGCCTACCAACTCGTGCGCGACTGGCGGGTCGCCTTCCTGCTGCCCTCGCTGCTGGCCGCGCTGGGTACGCTGTGGCTGACGCATGACCTGACACGCCGGCTGTACGGGCGCCATGCAGCGATGTGGGCGGCGCTCGGCCTGCTGGTGGTGTTGCAGTTCGGCTTGCAGGCCAAACGGGCGCAGATCGACATGGTGCTGGTGTTCCTCACCACGCTGTCGATGTGGGGGTTGCTGCGCCACCTGCTGCGCGGACCGGACTGGCCGGCACTGTGGTTGGGCGGATTCGCCGCCGGCCTGGGCACGGTCACCAAGGGCGTGGGCTTCCTGCCGCTGCTGGCGCTGATTCCCGCCTTCTGGGCGCTACGCAACGGCTGGCATGGCGGCGTGCGCACACGGCTGTCCGGGACAGGCTGGTGGGGGCTGCCGCTCACTTTCCTGCTCGGCACCGCCGTCTGGCTGGCGCCGATGCTGACGGCCGTCCTGGCCAGCGACGACCCGGCCCTGCACGCCTACGCCCGCGAGATCCTGTTGCGCCAGACCGGCGAGCGCTATGCCAACGCCTGGCATCACATCCAGCCGCCCTGGTACTACCTGCAGGTGATCTTCACGCTCTGGCTGCCCGGCGCGCTGCTGCTGCCGTGGCTGCTGCCGGCCTGGTGGCGCCGGCTGCGCCGCCGCGATGCACGCCTGCTGATCCTGCTCGGCTGGGTGGTGCTGGTGCTGGCCTTCTTCAGCGCCAGCCCGGGCAAGCGCGAGGTCTACATCTTCCCCGCCCTGCCGCTGCTGTGCGTGGCGGCCGCGCCGCTGCTGCCGGGCCTGATGCAACGGCGCGGCGTGCGGCGGATGCTGGCGGGCTACGTGCTGCTGCTGTCGCTGGTGGCGCTGGCGCTCGGCGCCAGCGGCCTGTCCGGTGATCCGCGCTGGGTTCAGAAGCTGGCGGCGGAACGCGCGCTCGACGCTGCGGCCATGCGTGCCCTGCTCGGCTGGCTGCTCGCGCTCGGCATCGGCGGCCTGGCCCTGCTCGGCTGGAGTCGGCTGCGTCGCACCGGCACGGCGCTGGTGCTGTTCACCGCGCTGCTGTGGGTCGTCTACGGCCTCGGCCTGGCACCGGCGCTGGACGCCAGCAGCTCGGCCCGCGCGCTGATGCAGCGGGTCGGCGAGCGCATCGGCCCGGATGCCGAACTCGGCCTGCTGGCCTGGCGCGAGCAGCACCTGCTGCAGGCCGACCGGCCGGCGCGCGATTTCGGTTTCGAGCGCGCCTGGGAAGACCAGTGGCGCGATGCCGCCGCCTGGCTGGGCGAGCGGCCGACACACCGCTGGCTGTTCGTGCTCGACGAGGCGCTGGGCGAGTGCGTGGACCGCCAGCGCGCCGAGTTCATCGGCCGCTCCAATCGGCGCGACTGGTGGCTGGTGCCCGGTGATGCGGTCGTGCCGGACTGCACGCCGGGCTTCGCTCCCCGCCAAGAAGACGATGCGTCGCGCGAATAGCCGTGCAAGCGGCCTCAGCCGACGATGCCGCCGCGCGTCAGGGCCAGGGGGTCGAGCAGCTTGCGCAGCCTCTTCTCGTCGAGGCCGGACATTTCCTTCGCCACGTCGAGCACCGGACGGCCCTCCAGGTAGGCCTTCTTGGCGATGGCTGCGCCCTTCTCGTAGCCGATCACCGGGTTGAGCGCTGTCACCAGGATCGGATTGCGCACCAGTGCATCCTGCAGCCGGTCCTGACGCACCCGGAAGCCGGCGATGGCGGCATCGGCGAGCCGGCGTGCGGCGTTGCCGAGCAGTGAGATCGACTGCAACAGGTTGTGCGCGATCACCGGCAGCATCACGTTGAGCTGGAAGTTGCCGCTGGCGCCAGCCACGCTGATGGTCGCGTGCTGGCCCATCACCTGCGCGCAGACCATGCCTACCGCCTCGGGGATCACCGGGTTGACCTTGCCCGGCATGATCGACGAACCCGGCTGCAGCGCCGGCAGTTCGATCTCGCCCAGGCCGGCCAGCGGGCCGGAATTCATCCAGCGCAGGTCGTTGGCGATCTTCATCAATGCCACGGCGAGCGCGTTGAGCTGACCGGACAGTTCCACCGCGCCGTCCTGCGCGGCGATGCCCTCGAACAGGTTGCCGGCGTTCTCGAACCGATGGCCGGACAGCTTGCCCAGTGCCGCCACCGCGCGCTTGGCGAAACGCGGGTCGGCATTGATGCCGGTACCGACCGCGGTGCCGCCCAGCGGCAGCCGGCGCAGGCGCTTGAGGCTGTCCTCGATGCGCGCGATGGCCGCGCCGACCTGTGCCGACCAGGCGGACAGTTCCTGCCCGAAGGTCAGCGGCACCGCGTCCATCAGATGGGTGCGGCCGGTCTTGGCCACCTTGGCCAACTGGCGCGCGCGCCGGTCGATGGTCTTGCGCAGGTGGCGCAGCGCCGGCAGCAGATGGCCTTGCGCGGTGAGGCAG
>JBEQAM010000014.1:0-15450 GCA_041640375.1 Rehaibacterium sp.
TCGCGCATGGCCTTGGGAATGGTAAGCTGTCCACGCTCGCGCAAATTCAAGATCTCCATGATTGACTCCCTCCATTCCTGCACAACAAAGCCGCCCGGATCCGACAGAATTACTGTCGTCGCACGAAAGCGCAATAATCGCAAGGCCGACCCGGCGTCGGCCACGCGGCTGCGTGCCGACAGCGGCCCGCGCCCGCACACCGCCTGGCCGGGCGAAGCCACCTGGTCGCCGCCGTCCGATCCGGATTCGGGCGAGACGAACGAGATGTTCGCCATCTTGCGCCAGCTGCTGGCCGGTCGCCGCCAGTTGGCCGGCAAGTTCGGCCAGCCCGGCGGCGCCCCGGTGCGCAGCGGTCCGAGCTTCGTCGCCAGCCAGCAGGACGTGGAATCGGTGCTCGGGCTCCTGCAACAGAAGCCGGCCTCGGCGGTGCTGGTCGACGGCAAGCCGGCGCCGCGCTCGGTCCACCATGTGAAGCAGGATCTGCTGGCGCAGCTGCGGCAATGGGCGCCGGAAGGCGCCGCGCCGTCACTGGCCGACGAGGATGCCGATACCATCGACCTGGTCGGCATGCTGTTCGACCACATCATGAAGGACGTGCGCCCGAACAGCCCGGCGGCGGTCCTGCTGGCCAAGCTGCAGGTGCCGCTGCTGCGCGTGGCGCTGCGCGACAAGGGCTTCTTCACCCGCCAGCAGCACCCGGCGCGGCAGATGCTCAACGCCATCGCCGAATCGGGCGCCTACTGGGTCGGCGAGGACGAGGCCGAGCGCGGCACGGTCGAGAAGATGCGCATGCTGGTCGACCGCGTCGTCAACGAGTTCAACGGCGACCCGACCCTGTTCGAGGCCCTGCTGCAGGACCTCAGCGGCCACCTGCAGACCTCGGTGCACAAGGCCGAAGTCGCCGAGCGGCGGCACGTCGAAGCCGCGCGCGGCAAGGAGCGGCTGGCGCTGGCGCGGATGCGCGCCTGCGAGGCCATCGGCGCCCGCGTCAAGGGCAAGAAGCTGCCGCGCTTCGTCCATACCCTGCTCACCCAGGCCTGGGCCGACGTGCTGGCGCTGACGGCGCTGCGCCAAGGCGAGGACTCCGAGCTGTTCACCCGCCAGCTCGCCATCGCCGACCGCCTGGTGCGTGCTTCCTGCGCCTCGGCCGGCAGTGAGGATGCCCTCACCGCCGAGGAAGCCGGACAGATGCGCCAGGAGATCGAGCAGGCGCTGACCCAGGTCGGCTATCACGGCGAGGACGCCGCCGCGATCGCGGCGCGCATGCTCAGCGGCAGCGACGACAACGGCAAGGAGGATGCCGCATCGCGCACCGAACTGGCGCTGCGCCTGAAGGCGCGCGCCCGCCTCGGCGAGGAGCTGGAGGCGGACAAGCGCAAGGCCCGGACGACGCCGCTCGACGACGAGGCAAAGGCCTGTCTGGAGCAGATCAAGCACCTCCCGTTCGGCACCTGGTTCGAGTTCATGTCCAATCAGCAGGGCGATCGCGTACGGCGCCGCCTGTCCTGGTACAGCACGATCACCGGGCACGCACTGTTCGTGAACCATCGCGGCCAGCGCGTCGGCGAGTACACGCTGGAGTGGCTGGCCCAGGCGATGGCCGCACAGCAGGTGCGGATCGTGCCGGCCGAGAAGGGCACCATCATCGACCGCGCCTGGCACGCCATCCTCGGCGCGCTCAGGAGCTTCTCGGGCAACGCCGGCGACGAACGCGGAGGAGGGTCGCAGTCATGACGTCCGAACTGCGCCGCGCCAAACGCCGCGCGCTGGGACAGCCGGTCACCGTTCTCGACACGATGACCGAGGCCGTGGCCGGCCGGCTGGCCAACCTGTCGTCGACCGGCATGCTGCTGATCACCCATCTGCCGCTGATGGACGACGCGCTGTTCCAGTTCCGCTTCACCCTGACCGAGCCTGACGGTCACGAGCGGACGATCGAGCTCGGCGCCCACCAGCTATGGTCCGACAGCGGCCCGGTGCCGGGCCAGTTCTGGGCTGGCTTCCGCTTCATCGACCTGGACCCGGAGGACGCCGCCTTCCTGCAGGCCTGGGTGGAGGAGCCGGGCGCCCGCTACGCCTGAAGGGGACAGCCGCGACGGCTGGCGCTCAGGGCGTCGGCGCCACGTGTTCGTCCTTCGCGTGCAACACCACCGGCTGCGGCTGGTGGATCGCGAAGCCCTGCACGAAGTCCACGCCGAGGCCGCGCAGCAGCTCACGGCTGCGCTCGTTGACCACCCACTCGGCAATCACTTCCAGTCCCACCTGGTGGCCGATGTCGGTCACCGCGCGCACGATCGAGTAATTGACCGCATCGGTCTCGATATTGCGGATGAAACTGCCGTCGATCTTGAGGATGTCGACCGGCAGCTCCTTGAGGTAGCCGAACGAGGCCATACCGGCGCCGAAGTCGTCCAGGGCGAAGCGGCAACCGACCGCGCGCAGGCGCTGCATGAAGCGCACCACCCGGTGCATGTTGCCGGCCGCCGCCGTCTCGGTGATCTCGAAGCACAGCTTGTGCGCCGGCACGCCGTGCCGCTCCAGCGCGGCCAGCACGTCGTCGGCGAACCGCTCCTCCTCGACCGTGTTCACCGACAGATTGATCGCGCACTGCGCCAGCCCCTCGCCGGTCGGGTGCAGACGGGTGAAGTTGGCCAGCGCGGTTTCCACCACCCAGCGGTCGATCTGCGGCATCACGCCGAAACGCTCGGCGGCCGGGATGAAGGCGCCCGGCGGCACCCGCTGGCCGTCCTCGTCACGCAACCGCACCAGCAGCTCGATGTGCGGCCCCGGATCCCGCAGACGCGAGGGCTTGAGCGGCTCGATCTCCTGGTAGTCGAGCTCGAAACGCCCCTCGGCCAGTGCACGGCGCAGGCGGTTGACCCATTCCATCTCGGTGCGCCGGCGCGCGGTCTCCAGATCGTCTTCGGAGAACAGATGGACACGGTTGCGGCCGCGCTCCTTGGCCATGTAACAGGCGGTATCGGCCAGCGACAGCAGCTCGCGCCGGCTCATGCCGAAGCGGTCGATCATCACGATGCCGATGCTGGTGGTCAGCGAGAAGCGCTTCTGCTCCCAGGTGAAGACGAAGTCGTCGACGGCGTTGCGCACCCGGTCGGCCGCCGCCATCGCCTGCTCGGGATCGACGTCGGTCAGCAGGATGCCGAACTCGTCGCCGCCGAGCCGGGCGATGATGTCCTGCGGCCGCAATCCGTGATGCAGCACCAGCGCCAGCTGCGCCAGCAACTGATCGCCGGCGTAATGGCCGCAGGTGTCGTTGATCAGCTTGAACTGGTCGAGATCGATATAGAGCAGCGCCGCGCTCGGGCCGCCGGCGTCGACCCCGGCGATCGCCTCCTCCAACCGGCGCTCGAACTCGCGCCGGTTGTAGAGGTCGGTGAGGGCGTCGTGGCTGGCCTGGTAGCTCAGCCGGTCGTTGAGCTCGCGCAATTCGGTGATGTCGTTGGCGACCACCAGCAGATGCGGCTGCCCGCCGAGCTCGATCGCCGAGACCGACACGGTGGCCCAGAACGGCCTGCCGTCCGCGCCGCGCAGTTGCAATGGCTGATTCTCCACCGGCCGACCACTGTCGGCCACCTGCCGCAACAGATGCTCCAGTTCCTCGCGACTGCCGAACATCGCGCCGAGCGGCGCCTGCCCGTCCTCGGGCGCACCGGGAAACCGCTGGCGGGCGGCCTGGTTGGCATAGACCAGCGCCAGGTCCTCCGCACGCACCAGCGCCACCAGCGCCGGCAGCAATTCGTTCAAGGCGCGGAAACGCGCCTCGGAATCGCGAAACTGCGCCGAAAAGCGGGTGGCCAGGTGCAGGGCGCGGGCGCGGGTACCGATCAGCGACCAGGCCAGCGCCGCCAGCAGCGCGCTGGCCAGTACGCCCGCCGCGAAGGTCGCCCACGGCGTCCATGGTGCGCGCGGCAGCGCATCCGGACGTGGGGTGAGCCGCAGCTCCCAGGTCCGCCCGCCGAATGCCAGGCGGTGAAGAATCGTCTCGCCGGCTGCATCCTCCGGCAGCCCGGTGTCGTAGAGCACCTCCGCGCCACCGTCGCTGACATCGCTGATGTGGATGCCGAAATACCGCCTGGCCTCGTCGGGCAGGGCGGTCTCGATCAGCTTGCCGACCCGGAACGACACCGCCACCGAGCCGACCATGCGCGCTCGACGCTCGGCGACATCCGCCGGAATCGGGCCGGGCGCGAAGACCGGCAGGCGGATCACCACGCCATCGGCGCTGCCCGGCTGATCGCGCACCTGCACCAGCTGGAAGCGCGCCGACATGACCGGCTCGTCGAGGTCGCGCGAACGCAGCACCGCCGCCAGGTTCGAGGGCTGCCCGCCGACATCCAGCCCCAGCAACGACTCGTTGCCGGCCCGCGGCGCGGCCATGGTGGTCACGAAGCGCTCGTTGCCCGCCGCGTCGATCCTGCGTTCGGCATAGGCCAGCGCGACCAGGCTGGGGAACAGCCGCTGCGGGCCGATGTTCTCGTAGGCCCGGTCGAACTCGTCGGCGGTGACCTCCTCGGAGGCCAGGAAGATGGTCTGCACCGAGCGCACCAGCAGGGCGCAGTTGGCCAGCTGCTGCTCCAGGGCATCGAAGCCGCGCTGGGCGAACAGGGCCAGCTCCGCCCGCTGCGCCTCCCGGACGGCGCTGTGGTGCCACTGGCCGAGCGCCGCCGAGAGGACCAAACCGAGCAGCAGCAGCACGGCGCTCCAGAGATAGGCCGCGCGCTGGAAGCCCGACGTGTTAGGCGGTGAGCGCCCGGCCATCCCTCCTCCGTCCCGTTCCCATGCGGCCGCGCGGCGGTTCCGGCACAATCCCGGGTCGCTCCCCGGACCTGTCGCGATGAACGCCGTCTCCCCCACCGATCTCTACTGCACCCACCTGGACACGCTGAAGGCCCGCGCGGATCGCGCCCTGGCCTCGACCGGCCACGATCACCTGCTGATCGCGTCCGGAGTGGAAAAGTACACCTTTCTCGACGATCGCAGCTACCCGTTCAGAGCGAACCCGCATTTCAAGCACTGGCTGCCGCTGCAGCAGCACCCCCACGCCTGGATCGCCTACACGCCCGGGCGGATGCCGGTGCTGGTCTATTACCAGCCGGACGACTACTGGCATGTGCCGCCGGCGCCTCCCCGGGGCGACTGGGTGGCCCATTTCGACATCCGCGTGATCCGCTCCCCGGAAGAGGCCGTCCACCATCTGCCGGCAGGCCATGCCGCGATCATCGGCGAGACCGACGCGGCCCTGCCCGGTTTCGTCCCGAACAATCCGCCGGCCGTGCTCGATCACCTGCACTTTCATCGCGCCTGCAAGACGCCGTACGAGCTTGCCCTGATGCGCCAGGCGCAGACCCGCGCGGTGGCCGGCCACCTGGCCGCGCGCGACGCCTTCCTCGCCGGCGCCTCCGAGCGCGACATCCACCGTGCCTACCTGGCCGCCACCGGACACTCCGACCTCGACCTGCCCTACAACAACATCGTCGGCCTGAACGAGCACGGCGCGGTGCTGCACTACCAGTACCAGGACGCCGAGGCGCCGGCCGAACACCGCTCGCTCCTGATCGACGCCGGTGCCGAAGTCGGCGGCTACGCGGCTGACATCACCCGCACCTGGAGCCGCGGCGACGCCGACTTCCAGGCGCTGATCGACGCCGTCGACGCCGTGCAGCGCGACCTGTGCAGCAGCGTGCGGGCCGGGGTCGACTACCGCGCACTGCATCTGCAGGCGCACCTCGCCCTGGCCGGTGTGCTGCGCGATCAAGGCATCGTCGCGATGACGCCGGAGGCCCAGCTCGCCAGCGGCGTGTCCTCGGTGTTCTTCCCGCATGGCCTCGGCCATCTGATCGGCCTGCAGGTGCACGATGTCGGCGGCTTTCTCGCCGACGAGTCCGGCGGCACCCTGCCCCGGCCCGATGGCCATCCGTTCCTGCGGCTGACCCGGCCCCTGCTGGCGGGCATGGTGGTGACCATCGAACCGGGCATCTATTTCATCGACAGCCTGCTGGCGCAACTGCGCGCGCGCCCGGAAGGCAAGGCCGTCGACTGGGACAAGGTCGCGCACCTGGCCCGCTTCGGCGGCGTGCGCATCGAGGACGAGGTGCTGTGCACCGAGGGCGCGCCGCAGAACCTCAGCCGCGAGGCGTTCGCGGCTGCGTAGTCCGGTAGGGAAGGCATCGCGCCGGCGCCCTCTCCCCCGGCTGCGGTGCCGCGCTGGCCGCACGTGCGCTTGCCGCTGGCGCTTCAGCGCGCGGCCAGCAGTGCCTCGATCGCGTCGATGTCCTTGGGCGCGGCGGCGGTCAACACCTCGTGGCCGGCGGCGGTGATCGCCACGTCGTCCTCGATGCGCACGCCGATGCCCTGCCACTTGGCTGGCACGCCCTTGCTGCCGGGTGCGATGTAGACCCCGGGCTCGACCGTGTAGACCATGCCCGGTTCCAGCTCGCGATACTCGCCATCGACGCGATACTCGCCCACGTCATGCACGTCCAGGCCGAGCCAGTGGCCGGTCTTGTGCATGTAGAAGCGCTTGTAGGCACCCGACTTGAGCACCTGCCGAAGACTGCCCCTGAGCAGACCGAGCGAGAGCAGACCCTCGGCGATGACCTCGACCGCGGCCTGATGCGGTGCGTCCCAGGATTTTCCGGGCACCGACTGCGCCAGCGCGGCGCGCTGGGCATCGAGCACGATCTGGTAGATCGCCCGCTGCGCCTTCGAATAGCAGCCCGAGACCGGAAAGGTGCGACTGATGTCGGCCGCATAGCCACCGACTTCGGCGCCGGCATCGATCAGCATCAGATCGCCCTCGCGCACCGGCGCATCGTTGGCGGTGTAGTGCAGCACGCAGGCATTGGCGCCGGCGCCGACGATCGGCTCGTAGGCCGGCACCGCGCCATGACGGCGGAACACGTACTGCAACGCCGCCTCGACCTCGTATTCGCGTACGCCCGGGCGGGCGGCGCGCATCGCGGCCAGATGCGCCTCGGCAGAAATCTCGGCGGCGCGCTTCATCAGCCGCAGCTCGTCGCGGCTCTTGAACAGACGCAGCTCATGCAGCAGATGGCCGAGTTCGAGGAACTCGTGCGGCGGCTGCGCGCCGTGGCGAACCAGATCGCGCACCCGGTTGACCCAGCCGATCAGCTTCAGATCGAACTCGACATCGCGGCCGAAGTGGTAATAGACCCGCGAGCGCCCCTCCAGCAGGCCGGGCAGGATGTCATCCAGGTCGGCGATCGGATAGGCATCGTCGAAACCGTAACGGTCGACCGCGCCCTCCGGACCGGCGCGCGGGCCGTCCCAGGCCTCGCGCCCGGGATCGCGCTCGCGGCAGAACAGCAGCGCCTCGCCATGCTGCCGCCCGGGCACCAGCACCAGCACCGCCTCGGGCTCGGGAAAACCGCTGAGGTACCAGAAGTCGCTGTCCTGCCGGTACGGGTAATGGGTGTCGTTGCTGCGGATCCGTTGCGGCGCGGCCGGCAGGATGGCGATGGCGTCCTCGCCCGCCATGCGCATCAGCTGGCGACGACGGCGCGCATACTCGGCAGGCTTGATCATGACGCCGGACGCTGGCGCGTCAATGCAGCCGCTGGCGGTGGCGCGGGCCGAGCACGCAGTCGCCATGTAGCAGCATGGCCGCCACGCGGACGAACTCGGCGATCTCGGCCAGCGCGTCCTCGTCCGCTTCCGGATCGTCGTAGCTCAACTGCGAGGCGGCGATGCGCCCGAGATCGTCGAGCGCCTCGCCCGCTTCGGCGGACAGCGGCGGATTGGCACCACTGGCAAGACCGAAACCGCCGAGAAAACCGCGACACCAGGCCAGCAGGGCGTCCGCGCGCTGGCCGAGCGAGGCGTCGTCACCCGGCAGCAGCAGCTCGAAACCGAAATCGGGGTCGTTCAGCTGTTCGGCACTGATGCGGAACATGCGCTCCAGCGCACTGTCCTCGCCATGGGCGCCGTGCGCGCCCTCGGCGATCGCCAGCCGGTCCAGCCAGCCGCGCGGCTCGGCCTGCCCGCCACCGCACAGATAGCCGCAGAGCGACCCGTGCAGCTCGGAGGCGTCCAGACCGAGACCGAGACGGTCGATCTCGGAGCGGATTTCGCGATGGGACGGCAGAACGGCGTCGCTCACGGGCGGCATTTCGTAGGTGCAGACCTGCATTCTACCAGCGACCCCGGCAGGCTTGTGGCCGCTGGGGGGGGCGCCTACACTGCGGGCGATTGCCGCAAGCTTCGGAGCATCCAGCGGTGCCAGTCTCCACCCAAGCGCCAGCGAACCGGAGCGGCCGCCGTCTGTGCCTTCGCCTGACGGCGGCACTGGCGATGACGCTGGGCTGGGCCGCCGCTCCCGAGCTGTCGGCCGCCAGCCGCGAGTTCTACTTCGAGTGGCTTTCGGGCGAGCGCGGGCTGAGCCAGAACACCGTCCATGACCTGCTGCAGGATCGCGACGGTTTCGTCTGGATCGCCACCCAGGGCGGGCTGCACCGTTACGACGGACAGCGTTTTCGCGTGTTCACGCAGGATCCCGACGCCCCGGACGGCCTGCCCGACAGCTATGTCAGCGCGCTCGCCCAGGGCGAGGATGGCCTGCTCTGGGTGGGCAGCAACAGCGGCTATGTCGTGCGCATGGATCCGCGCAGCGAGAAGGTGCTGCCGCTGCCGGCCGATCTGACCGACGGGCTCGACCAGTACGACAAGCGGGTGCTGGCGCTGCTGGCGGCCGACGATCTGCTCTGGGTCGCCACGGCCGCCGGCGTGCACCAGCTCGATCCCGTGCAGGGCGAGCGGCGCACGGTGCTGACGCTGCGCCGTGGCGACTTCGCCCGCGCACTGGCCCGCGACCCGGACGGCTCGCTGTGGATCGGTACCGATGCCGGCCTGTACCGGTTGCCGCCGGGCGCAACGCAGGCCGAAGCCATGCCCGCGCCCGACAGGATCAACGCGCTCCACCTCGACCGTCGCGGCCGCCTGTGGCTGGGGGGCGCCAACGGACTGCACCTGTACGACGGCGGTCGCCGCGAGGCACTGGTGGTCTGGCCGTCCCCCGGCGACGGCACGACCCGCCGGGAGATCTCCACGCTCGCGGAAGACCCTGCCGGCCGACTCTGGCTGGGTCTGAAGGTGGGCGGCCTGCGTCGCTACGACATCGATCGTCAGCGCATGATCACGGTGAACGAGGTCGCCGGCCTGCCGGCCACCTTGCCGGAGGACTCGATCACCCGCCTGATGGTGGACCGCTCGGGCATGCTCTGGGTCGGCGGCCAGTTGCGCGGTGTCTCGATCACCGACCCGGACGGCGCCCGCTTCAGGTACGTGCTCGACCTCGGCGACGGCACGTCGTCGTGGATCCATCGCAACAGCGTGCGTGCGCTGTACCAGGACGACGACGGCCACCTCTGGATCGGCCTGGATGCCTACGGTCTGCGACGCTACGCGCCGCAGAGCGGCCGGATCGAGGATCTCACCGCCGTCCTCCTCACCGCCTTCGACCAAGCGCCGGACCCGTCCGAGCTGCGCACCATCGGCATCGCCGCAGCCGGCGGCGGGCAACTCTGGCTCGCCACCAATCTCGGCCTGCTGCGGCTGGATCCGGCCACCCGCCGGGCCGAGCGCGCCGCCATCGAACTGCCTTCGCAGAACCTGCGCCGTCTCTACGTCGACGCCCGCGGGCGGCTGTGGATCGGCAGCTCGGATGCGGGCGTGTTCCGCCTGGATCCGCGTGATGGCACTGTGGTCCATTTCCCTTACCACGACGGCGACGGCGACTCGCTCAGCCACCCGCTGGTCGAGCCGATCCTGGAGGATCGTCGCGGCCGCATCTGGGTCGGCACCAACCACGGCCTGAACCTGCTCGATCCGGAAACCGGACGCGTCACCCGCTTCCTGCACGATCCGCAGGACCACGACTCGCTGGCCGGCAACCGCGTGCGCGCTCTGCACCAGGGCGCCGACGGCAGCCTGTGGATCGGCACGCACAGCGGGCTCAGCCGCCTGATCGAGGACGCGCATGGCTTCCGCTTCGAGCGGCACACCCGGATCGAACCCGACGACCCGCGCGTACTGACCGTATTCGGCATCCTCGAATCGGGCGATGCGATGCTCTGGCTGAGCACCTCCGACGGCATTCTCCGCTTCGATCCACGCAACGGACAGTTTCGCCGCTACGGGCTGCGCGACGGGCTGCAGGATCTCGAATTCAACGGTGGCGCCCAGCTGCAGCTGACCGACGGCCGTCTGGCCTTCGGCGGCATCCGCGGCTTGAACCTGTTCGACCCGACGCGGATGCGCGACAGCGACTTCTCGCCGCCGCTCGTCCTGCTCGGTGTCCGCATCGGCACCGACACACTGGAGGCGGTCGGGCTGCATGCCCGCGAGGGACTGTCACTGCCGCAGGGCGCGCGTACGCTGCGGCTGCACTACGGCGCGCTCGACTTCGCCGCGCCGGGCCAGTTGCAGTACCGCTACCGGATGGACGGCTTCGACCGCGATTGGATCGCTGCCGGCACAACCCAGGAAGCCAGCTACACCAATCTCGGCGCCGGCGGCTATGTGTTCCGGGTCCAGGGCACCAACCGCGACGGCGTCTGGAGCGAGCACGAACTGGCCGTACCCATCGACGTGGTGCCGCCATGGTGGGCCAGCCGACCGGCGCAGGTGCTCTACGGCCTGCTGATCGCGCTGGCCGCCTACTCCGGCTGGCGCATCGTCCACCGGCGACGCCAGCAGGAGCGCGCCCTGCTGGCGGAGATCAGCGAACGCGAAGAGCGGCTCAAGCTGGCACTGTGGGGCTCGGGCGACGAGTTCTGGGACTGGGACATCAGCGGCGACACGCTGTTCCGTCTCGGCACCGAGCATGTTGCCGGCTCCGCCTCGGACCACACGCCCGACCTGTGGCGCGACCAGCCGATCCATCCGGACGACATCCAGCGCGTACAGAGCACGCTGCAGGAGCACATCCTCGGCCGGACCGAGTTCTTCGAATCCGAGCACCGCGTCCGCCGCGCCGACGGGCAGTGGATCTGGGTCCGTGCACGCGGCAAGGTGGTGCGTCGAGATGCGCAGGGCAATCCGCTGCGCATGGCCGGTACCGCCCGCGACATCACCGCCAGCCGCCGCGCCGAACGCGAGCGCCGCATCGCGATCGAAGTGCTGCGCAGCATGAGCGAGGCGGTGGCGGTGGTCGACCTCGATTTTCGCTTCGTCTCGGTCAACCCGGCCTTCTCGCGCATCACCGGCTACACCGAGGAGGAGGTCGTCGGCCAGAGTAGCCGTCTGCTCGACAGCACCCAGCACAGCGCCGACTTCTACCGCCGCATGCGCGAGGTGATCGAGCGCACCGGTCATTGGGCCGGCGAGATGTGGCAGCGGCGCAAGGACGGCGAGGAATTCCTCGGCTGGATCGAGATCTCCGAGGTCTGCGACGAACAGGGCCTGCGCACCCACTTCGTCGCCGTGGTCAACGACATCACCGACAAGAAGCGCGCCGAACAGGAGCTGCGCTACCTCGCCAACTACGACACGCTGACCGGCCTGCCCAACCGCGCCCTGCTGTCCGAGCGGCTCGCCCGCGCCATCGTTCGCGCCCGTCGCCAGGACACGCGCGTGGCAGTGCTGTTCCTCGACCTGGACCGCTTCAAGGACATCAACGATTCGCTCGGCCATGCCGCCGGCGACCGCATCCTCAAGGCCGCTGCCGCCCGGCTGCTCGCCACCGTGGGCGCTTCGGACACCGTGGCCCGGCTCGGCGGCGACGAATTCACCGTGGTGCTGGAGGACGTCGAGCACCTGGACGCCGTCGAGCGCACCGCCCGCGACATCCTCGCCGCCTTTGCCGAGCCGCTGGAGATCGACGAGCGTCACGATGTCACCATCTCGCCCTCGATCGGCATCAGCCTCTACCCCGACCACGGCCTGGTGCCGACCGATCTGCTCAAGTTCGCCGACACCGCGATGTACCAGGCCAAAGGCGTCGGCCGAAACACGTTCCAGCTCTACACCGAGGCGATGGATGCCGAGACCCGCCGCCGCGCCACCATGGCCGCGGCGCTGCGCAAGGCGCTCGACCGCGGCGAGCTGCGCCTGCTGTTCCAGCCGCGGCTGTCGCTGATCGATGGCCGCATCACCGGCGTCGAGGCATTGCTGCGCTGGCACAGCGCCGAGCTCGGCGAGATCTCCCCGGTCAGCTTCATTCCGCTGGCCGAGGAAACCGGCCTGATCCTGCCGATCGGCGAGTGGGTGCTGCGCGAGGCCTGCATGACGCTCAAGCGTTGGCGCCACAATGGCCTCACCGACATCGCCATGGCGGTGAACGTCTCCGTGCTGCAGCTGCTGCGCGGCAACCTGCCCGAAGCGCTCACCAACGTGCTGACCGAAACCCAGGTTCCCGCCGAGAAGGTCGAGCTGGAGGTGACCGAAAGCATGGTCATGGCCAACGCCGAGCAGACCACCGCCGTGCTGCACGAATTGCGCCGACTCGGCGTCAGCATCGCCATCGACGACTTCGGTACCGGCTATTCCTCGCTGGTCTATCTCAAGCGCCTGCCGATCGACACCCTCAAGATCGACAAGGAATTCGTCGGCGACCTCACCCGCGACCCCGACGATGAGGCCATCACCGCCACCGTCATCACCATGGCGCATTCGCTCGGCCTGAACGTGATCGCCGAGGGCGTGGAGACCCAGCAGCAGATGGACTACCTGCGCGAGCAGGGCTGCGACGAGATCCAGGGTTACTGGTTGTCGCCGCCGCTCGACGCCCATCACTGCCTGGCCTTCATGCGTACCTGGCAGCCGACCTCCGGCAGCGTAGCGGCGAGCCAGGCGCCGGCCGGCCTGCCATATTGACCGCCCCTCCGGGCGGACCTATCGTTGCCCCGGCATGAGCGCTCCCGACCCCCTCCGCCAGCTGCAGGACCTTGCCGACCGAGTCGAGCGCCTGGCCGATCTCTGCCGCCGCCTGTCCGACGAGAACCGCAGCCTGCGGCAGAGTCAGGAACAGCTCATGACCGAGCGCGCACAGTTGCTGGCCAAGAACGAACAGGCCCGCTCCCGGGTCGAGGCCATGATCGCGCGACTGAAGTCGCTGGAGCACAACGCGTGAGCGAGCCGGTCAACGTCCGCATCCTCGACCGCGAGTACCTGGTCGGCTGCGCGCCGGAAGAGCGTGCCGACCTGCTGTCGGCCGCGCAGCTGCTCGATGCGCGCATGCGCGAGATCCGCGGCAACAACCGCATGGCCGGCATCGACCGCATCGCCGTCCTTGCCGCGCTCAACCTTGCCCACGAGCTGCTCCAGCTCAAGCACGGCGTCAGCGATCGCGACCGCGAGATCGAGCGCACGCTGGGCGAACTCAACCGCAAGCTCGACGGCCTGCTCGACAGCGTCTCACGCTGAATCCGTTCACCCAGGCGACCGACGCCAGCGCTATACTTTCCCCGCGCGTCCTCTGCCATGCCCGACAGCGTGCGCTAACATTCGCCTTGTCCCTTAACAACGACGCCGGGGATGTGGACGCAGCCACCGTGTGCAAGTCCGCCACGAGCGGAAAGCCTGACGTGACTGCCGGCATTCCCACTTGATCCTCGGGATCAAGGTCGTTTCGCACGCATCGACATGGCGGAGGATGCCACTTTCCCCCACGCAGCCGACCCGCGCCGCGCGCTCCGGCAAACGATGAAGAGCCGGCGTTGCGCGCTCGACGCGCGCACACGCATCGCGTCCGCGGAGGGCCTGGCCCACCAGCTCGGCGCACTGCCCGCGCTCTCGGCTCCCGGCTATGTCGCCGGCTACTGGGCGGTCGACGGCGAGATGTCCCTGCACGCAGTGATGTCGCGCCTGGCCGATGACGTGGTGTATTGCCTGCCCTGTCTGGCCGACGACACGCGCCTGCAGTTCGCGCCCTGGCGCGCCGGCGACCCGCTGGTGCAAAACCGCTACGGCATCCCCGAGCCCGACCTCGCGCCCTCCAGCCGCCTGTCGCCGACCGAGTTGTCGGTCGTGCTGCTGCCGCTGGTGGCCTTCGACCGCCGCGGCAACCGCCTCGGCATGGGTGCCGGCTATTACGATCGCAGCTTCGCCTTTCGCCGCGAGCGCGCCGCGCCGCCCCTGCTGGTCGGCATCGGCTATGCGTTCCAGGAAGTCGACACGCTGTCCGCGCAGCCTTGGGACGTCCCCGTGGACTTCGTCGTCACCGAGCGGGAGCTGATCGCCTGTCGGCGGTAGAATCGCTCTCCCGCATCACGGCCCACGGGGAGTGCGCATGAAATACTGGCTCATGAAGTCCGAGCCCGGTGAATTCTCGATCGACGACCTCGCCCGCGTCGGCCGCGAGCCGTGGACCGGCGTGCGCAACTACCAGGCGCGCAACTTCATGCGCGACGGTATGCGCCCCGGTGACGGCGTGCTGTTCTATCACTCCAACTGCGCCGTGCCGGGGGTGGTCGGTCTGGCCGAAGTGGCCAGCACAGCCTACCCGGACCCGACCCAGTTCGACCCGCGCAGCGACTACTACGACCCCAAGAGCGATCCGGACGACCCACGCTGGCTGCTGGTCGATGTCGCCTTCAAGCGCAAGCTCGCGCGCACGATCAGCCTCGACGAACTTCGCGCCGACGCCGAACGCCTCGGCGACTTCCCGCTGATCCGACGCGGCAACCGCCTCTCCGTGCTGCCGGTCACCGCCGCGCAGTTCAAGCACATCCTTTCCCTCGAATAAGGAACCCCGATGTCCCGCGACGAAGAAAAGCGCCAGGCCGCGCTCAAGGCCCTGGACTACATCGAGGAGGGCAGCATCGTCGGCGTCGGTACCGGCTCCACCGTCGCCTTCTTCATCGACGCACTGGCCGAGATGAAGGACCGCATCGAGGGCGCCGTGTCCAGCTCCGAACAGAGCACCCGCCAACTCAAAGCTCATGGCATCCCGGTGCTCGACCTCAACAGCACCGGCACGCTGCCCGTCTATGTCGACGGCGCCGACGAGTGCGACCCCCACAACCGCCTCATCAAGGGCGGCGGCGGCGCATTGACCCGCGAGAAGATCATCGCCGCCGCCAGCCGCAAGTTCGTCTGCGTCATCGACGCCGCAAAACAGGTCGATATCCTCGGCAAATTCCCTCTGCCGATCGAAGTGATTCCGATGGCGCGCAGCTATGTCGCGCGGGAGATCGTCGCCCGCGGCGGCCAACCGGTCTGGCGCGAAAACACCGTCACCGACAACGGCAACTGGATCCTCGATGTGCACAACCTGCGGATCCTCGACCCGCTCGGCCTGGAGCGGGAGCTCAATCAGATCCCCGGCGTGGTGACCGTCGGTCTGTTCGCCGCCCGACCGGCCGATGTCGTCATCGTCGGCGGCCGGGTCCGCTGACCCGCCCGCGGCCGCCCGATACATGACGGGAGCTTGAAAGAGACAAAGCCCTGGTGCCCTGCAGCGGGTCACGCCGT
>JBEQAM010000015.1:0-15242 GCA_041640375.1 Rehaibacterium sp.
CCGCGCAAGGGCCGGGACTGGTCGCGCTCGACGCCGCGCCCGACCAGGCCGCCGGCGAGCGCCTGTGGGCGGCGCGCAAGGCGCTCTCGCCGGCGCTGCGCACGCTGGCGCCGGGCAAGATCAACGAGGACGTGGTGGTGCCGGTGTCGCGCATCCCCGCGCTGGTCGAGGCCGTGCAGGCCATCGCCCGCGCGTTCGACCTGACGATCGTCTGCTTCGGCCATGCCGGCAACGGCAACCTGCACGTCAACATCCTCCACGACCCCGCCGACGCCGCGCAGACGCAACGCGCGCAGCACGCGCTGGGCCGCGTCTTCGATACCGTGCTGGCGCTCGAGGGCACCCTCTCCGGCGAGCACGGCATCGGCCTGGCGAAACGCGACTTCCTCGCCCGCGCCGTCACGCCAGAAACGCTGGCGCTGATGCGGTCGGTGAAAGCCCAGTTCGATCCCGACGGCCTCCTCAACCCCGGCAAGCTGTTGCCGCCCTGAACCGCGTGGTGCGCACTTGGACGAGCTCGACGAACTGCTCGAAAAGATCCGCGCCTGCCGGCTGTGCGAGGCGCAGCTGCCGCTCGGCCCCAAGCCGGTGCTGCGCGCCTCGGCGACGGCGCGGCTGCTGGTGGTCGGGCAGGCGCCGGGCATCCGCGTGCACGAGTCGGGCATCCCGTGGAACGACGCCAGCGGCATGCGCCTGCGCGAGTGGCTGCGGATGGAGCGCGAGCGCTTCTACGACCAATCGCGCGTGGCGATCGTGCCGATGGGCTTCTGCTATCCCGGCAAGGGCAGCTCGGGCGACCTGCCGCCGCGGCCGGAGTGCCGGCAGACCTGGCATCCGCAGCTGATCCCGCTGCTGCCCGGCATCGAGCTGACGCTGCTGATCGGCCACTACGCGCAGGACTTCTTCCTCGGCGCGCATCGCAAAGGCACGCTGACCGACACCGTGAGGGCCTGGCAGGAATACGCACCACGCTACTTCCCGCTGCCGCACCCCAGCCCACGCAACGTCGGCTGGTTCAAGCAGAACCCGTGGTTCGAGTCGGACGTACTGCCGGCGTTGCGCGAGCGGATCGGCGCCCTGTTCCCGCCCGAGCGCTGACCGGCAATGCCGCAGGCGCGGCCTCAGCCGCGGAAGAGCAGGATCAGCAACTGCAACACGGCCAGCGTGTACAGGCCCGCGATCACGTCGTCGAGCATGGTGCCGAAGCCGCCCTTGATGCGCCTGTCGGCCCAGGACACCGGCCAGGGCTTCCAGATGTCGAACAGGCGGAACAGCGCGAAACCGAGCGCGATCCACCCCCAGCCGCGCGGCGCGGCGAACAGGGCCACCCACAGGCCGACGAACTCGTCGATGACCACCACGCCCGGGTCCTCCTCGCGCATGTCGGCGATCACCCGCTGCGCGGCCCAGGCGCCGAGCGCGAACACGGCCAGCACCGTCAGCGCGTAAGCCCAGCCCGGCAGCTCGCGCAGCAGCAGCCAGGGGATCAGCGCGGCCAGGCTGCCGAAGGTGCCGGCGGCGAACGGCGCCAGGCCGACGCCGGCGCCGGAGGCGATCCAGAACGCGGCGCGCCTGCGCACGCGCTGCGGCGGAAAGCTCATGCCCGCTCTCCCGTGAAGTGCTCGTAGCCGCGGTGCGGTGGTGCCCACGGCTGTCCCTGCGGATCGCGCACCGCGACGCCCGACCCGGCCACCATCCGGCCGATGACCGTGGCCGATGTGCCGGCCGCCGCCAGCGCGGCGGCGATGGCCTCGCGCCGCTGCGGCGGCGCGCTGAACAGTAGCTCGTAATCGTCGCCGCCGGCGAGCTGGAGGCGCCAGCGCGCCGGGCCGTCGAACAGCGCGGCCAGCGCCGGCGAACACGGCACGCGCGCGATGTCGATCTCCGCCCCGACCCCGCTGGCGCGCAGCACGTGGCCGAGATCGGCGAGCAGGCCGTCGGAGACGTCGATGGCGGCATGGGCGAGGCCGCGCAGGGCCAGCCCGGCGGCGATGCGCGGCGTGGGGCGGTCCAGGCGGGCGCGGAGGCAGTGATCGACCCCGACACCGGCGACCGGCAGCGGATCCGGACCGGCCGGCAGGTGGCCGAGCAGGGCCAGGGCCGCGGCGGCATCGCCGGGCGTGCCGGTGATCCACAGGTCGTCGCCCTGCCGCGCGGCATCACGGCGCAGGGCCATGTCGGCCGGCACGAAACCGTGCACGGTGACGCACACCGACAGCGGGCCACGGGTGGTGTCGCCGCCGACCAGGGAGACACTGTGCCGGCCCGCGAGATCCAAGAAGCCGTCGAGGAAGGCGTCGAGCCAGGCCGGGTCGGGCGTGGGCAGCGACAGCGACAGCGTGCACCAGGCCGGCTCGGCGGCCATCGCGGCCAGATCGCTGAGATTGACCGCGAGCGCCTTCCAGCCGAGGTCGGCGGCCGCGGTGTCATGCGGGAAATGGACGCCGGCGTTGAGGGTGTCGGTGGCGACCGCGAGCCGCTCGCCCACGCGCGGCGCCAGCAATGCGGCATCGTCGCCGATGCCCAGCGCCACATCGTCACGCACGCTGGCGCGGGCGCGGATCCGGGCGATCAGGTCGAACTCGCCGACCACGGCGGATCGCTCAGCCGCGCCGCGCGGCCTGCACTTCGGCCGCGCGCCAGTCGGCAGCGGCCCGGTCGAGCACGCCGTTGACGTAACTGTGGCCGTGGTCGGCGCCGAAGCGCTTGGTGGTCTCGATGGCCTCGTTGATCACCACCCGGTACGGTACGTCCGGGCGGTGCAGCAGCTCGTAGGCGGCGATGCGCAGCACGCCGCGCTCGATCGGGTCGACCTGGTCGATACCGCGGTCGATGTACCTGCCCAGCGCCGCGTCGAGCGCCTCCATGTGCCGCTCGACGCCGCGCACCAGATCCTCGAAGTACTCGATGTCGGCCACTTCCATGTCCTGCTCGTGGGCGAACTGCTCGAGCACGCGGGCGATGGGCGTGTGCGAAATCTGCCAGGCGTAGATCGCCTGCAGCGCGCGACGACGTGCGCGGGAACGGGCGGCGGGGTCGATGCCGTCGGGGCGACGATGCTTCATGGCGATCTCACTCGATCCGGATCCGGTGCAGCAGATTGAGCATTTCCAGCACGGCCAGCGCGGCCTCCTCGCCCTTGTTGCCGTGCGCGCCGCCGGCGCGGGCCTCGGCGTCTTCGTGGCGCTCCACCGCCAGCACGCCATTGGCGACCGGCAGGCGGTAGTCCAGCGCCACCCGCATCAGGCCCTCGGCACAGCGGTCGGCGACGTGCTCGTAGTGGCGGGTGTCGCCGCGGACCACGCAGCCCAGCGCGACGATGGCCTGGTGCCTGCCGGCCGCGGCCAGCCTGGCCGCCGCCAGCGGAATCTCCCAGGCGCCGGGCACGCGCACCACATCGAGCGCCTCGGCGGGTACGCCGTGGTCGGCGAGAGCCTGCCGCGCGCCCTCGACCAGCGTGTCGACGATGCGCGGGTTCCAGCGGCTGGCGACGATCGCCAGCCGCACGCCGGCAGGCAGGCGCAGGTCGCCTTCGTAGTGGGCCATGGGGTGGTGGTCGGGAACGGGTGGGTGAGTTTAGCCGATTCGGGACCGGGGACCCGGCCTCACCCCGTTCCGGTTTCCACGAACTCCACCACCTCCAGCCCGTAACCGGCCAGGCCGACCTGCCGGCGCGGGGCGCCGATCACCCGCAGTCGCCTGAGGCCGAGATCGGCCAGGATCTGCGCGCCGGCGCCGTTGCGGCGCCACTCGGCGACGCGGCCCCGCTCGAGCTCCGGTTCGGGGTGCTGGCGCAGACGCGCCAGCAGCGACTCGGGGCTGGCCTGGTCGGACAGCACCACCAGCACGCCCTCGCCGACCGCGGCGATCTCGCGCAGCACCTCGGTGACCGGTACGCCGAAATCCGGACGCTGCCAGTGCAGCACGTCCGAGAGTGGGTTCTTGACGTGCACGCGCACCAGTGTCGGCGTGTCGCCGCGCGGCGCGCCGCGCACCAGCGCGAAGTGGATGTCGCGGGCGATGCGGTCGCGGTAGGTGTAGAGGTGGAACGGGCCGTAGGCGGTCTCGATCTCACGCGCGTCGACCCGCTCGACGGTGTGCTCGGTCTCCAGCCGGTAGCGGATCAGGTCCTCGATCGAGCCCATCTTCAGGCCGTGTGCGCGGGCAAAGGCCTCCAGCTCCGGCCGGCGCGCCATCGAGCCGTCGGCGTTGAGGATCTCGACCAGCACCCCGGCCGGCTCCAGCCCCGCCAGCAGGGCCAGGTCCACCGCCGCCTCGGTGTGGCCGGCACGGTTGAGCACGCCGCCGGGCTGGGCCATCAGCGGGAAGATGTGGCCGGGCTGGGTCAGGTCCTCGGGCTTGGCGTCCGGCCGCACCGCGGTGCGGATGGTGTGGGCGCGGTCGTAGGCGGAAATGCCGGTGGTGACGCCCTCGGCGGCCTCGATCGAGACGGTGAAGTTGGTGTGATACGGCGAACGGTTGTCGCGCACCATCGGCGGCAACGCGAGCTGGCGGCAGCGCTCCTTCGTCAGCGCCAGGCAGACCAGGCCGCGCGCGTGGGTGACCATGAAGTTGATGTCGGCCGGGCGAACCAGCTCGGCGGCCATGATCAGGTCGCCTTCGTTCTCGCGGTCCTCGTCGTCGACGATGACCACCATGCGGCCGGCGCGGATCTCTTCGAGCAGTTCGGGGATGGGTGAGAACGACATCGTGAGCCTTCGGAACAGAGGGATACGGTCATCGGGAAAAATCGGAGATCGGAAACCGCGGTTCGAGAGCGGGCGGCCCGCCCTACCGGCTTCCTGACTCTCCGGCCAGCAGGCGCTCGACATAGCGCGCCACCATGTCCACCTCCAGGTTCACCGCGTCGCCGGGCCGGCGGAAGCCGAAGGTGGTGCGTTCGACGGTGTGCGGGATCAGGTTGACGCCGAAGCGGGCGCCCTCGACCTCGTTGACGGTCAGGCTGGTGCCGTCGATGCAGATCGACCCCTTGCCGGCGATGTAGCGCGCCAGCGCGGCCGGGGCCTCGAAGGTCCAGCGCTGCGAGCGGGCGTCCCCGCGCACGTCGAGCACCCTGCCGACGCCGTCGACATGCCCGGACACCAGATGCCCGCCGAGCCGGTCGGCCAGCCGCAGCGCCTTCTCCAGATTGACCGCGTCGCCGACGCGCAGTGCGCCGAGCGTGGTGTGCTCGAGCGTTTCCACCGACACGTCGGCGGCGAAGCGCGGGCCGTCGAGCGCGATCGCGGTCAGGCAGACCCCGGCCACGGCGATGCTGTCGCCCGGCCTCACGTCGTCGAGGCCGAGGCCGGCGCTGTCGACGACCAGGCGCAGGTCGCCGCCGCGCGGCTCCCGGGCGGCGACGCGGCCGACCGCCTGCACGATGCCGGTGAACATGTCAGCCCCTCCCGCGACGGACGAGGGAGCGGGAGGAGAAAAGCTGGCGCTGGCGCATGAAACGTTTCCTCGCAGACGAAGAACCGCTTCAGGGACGCGGCGGCACGCGCGCCGGACGGCGCGCGGACGGCATGCGTCTTCTTTCATCCGGACTGTGACCGTCGGCTCCGGCATCGGACCGGATCTGCTGACCCCACGGTGTGGCCGTGGGCGCTCGCGGGCTCGCATCGGGGTCGATGCCTACCGCCGGTGGGGACTTCCACCCCGCCCTGAAGACGTCGTGATCGCCCCGGCCGGCGGGCCGGACCGGGGAGCAAAGGCTAGCACAAGGCCGTGCCCGCCACGGCGAGACAGTGTGTGGCGCGAGCGGACCGCACTCAGGCCGGCTGCAGGATCAGCCGCAGGTCCGGGCCGATCTGGCGGCAGTCGAGCAGGCGGAAGCCGAGCCGGTCGGTCATCGCGGTCGGGGTGACGCCGCCGAACAGTGGCCGGCCGCGCTCGCCGAGCAGGATCGGGGCGACGTACAGCAGCACCTCGTCGACCAGGCCGGCGGCCAGCAGCGCGCCGCACAGGGTGGCGCCGGCCTCGACCTGGACCTCGTTGATCTCGCGCTGGGCCAGTTGTGCCATCACCGCCGCCAGGTCCAATCCGGCGCCGAAACGGCGTGCCGGGAAGGCATTGACGCCGTCGTCGTAGGCCGGCACCACGTCGTCGGCATGCACCAGCAGGGTCGGCGCAGCGCCGTCGGTGAGCAGGCGCGCGGTCGCCGGCAACCGGCCGCGGGTGTCGAGCACCACGCGCAGCGGCGGCACGAAGTCGGCATCGAGATCCTCGCCCTCCAGCCGCACGGTCAGGCGCGGGTCGTCGGTGAGCACGGTGGACAGGCCGGTCAGGATCGCGCCGCTGCGCGCGCGCCAGCGCTGCACGTCGGCGCGCGAGGCGTCCGAGCTGATCCAGAAGCTTTCACCGCTCTCCAGCGCGGTGCGGCCGTCCAGGCTCATCGCCAGCTTCAGCCGCACCCACGGCCGGGCGCGCTCGATGCGCGAGAAGAAGCCGCGGTTGAGCTGGCGCGCCTGCGCCTGCATCAGGCCGGTCTCGACCGTCACGCCGGCGGCGGTGAGCTTCTGCAGCCCCTGGCCGGCGCGCTGTGAGCAGTCGTCGGCCGCCACCACCACGCGCACGATGCCGGCGGCGATCAGCGCATCCGCACAGGGCGGCGTGCGGCCGTGCAGCCCGCAGGGTTCGAGAGTGACGTAGGCGGTGGCGCCGCGGGCGTGCTCGCCGGCCTGCGCCAGCGCGTGCACTTCGGCGTGCGGCTCGCCGGCGCGCACGTGCCAGCCCTCGCCCACCACCTTCTCGCCGTGGGCGATCACGCAGCCGACCATCGGATTGGGCTTGGTGGTCCAGGCGCCGCGCTCGGCCAGCCGCAGCGCGCGCGCCATGTGCAGGTGATCGACGGCGGAGAAGGCGGTGCTCATCGCTTCTTCTCGCCGCCCTTGCCGGCAGGCTTTTCGCTCTCGCCGAGCAGCGGCAGCTGCAGCCCCTCCAGCGCCGGCAGGTCGCGCTCCAGCCGTTCGATCTCCTCGCGAAAGGCCTGCACGTCCTCGAAGCGGCGGTACACCGAGGCGAAGCGCACGTAGGCCACCTGGTCGAGCCGCTTGAGCTCGCGCATCACCAGCTCGCCGACCCGCAGGGACGGCAGCTCGCGCTCGCCGGACAGACGCAGCTCGCGCACCACCGCGCGCACCGCGTCGTCGATCTGGTCGGCCGACACCGGCCGCTTCTGCAGCGCGCGGTCGAAGCTCACCCGCAGCTTGCGCTCGTCGAACACCTCGCGGCGGCCGTCGTTCTTCACCACTGCCGGCAGCTTCAGCTCGGCCGTCTCCACCGTCGAGAAACGCTCGCCGCAGGCCGGGCACTCGCGCCGGCGGCGGATGCTGGCGCCGTCCTCCGAAACGCGCGAATCGATCACGCGGGTGTCGTCGTGCTGGCAGAAGGGACAGTGCATTTCACGGCCAGAAGCGCGCCATCATCCGTAGACGGGAAATGCCTTGCACTGCGCCATCACCCGGTCACGCACGCGGGCGATCACCGCCTCGTCGGCCGGGGCGTCCAGCACGTCGGCGATCCAGTGGGCGAGGTCGCTGCACTCCTTCTCGCCGTAGCCGCGGGTGGTGACGGCCGGGGTGCCGATGCGCAGGCCGGAGGTGACGAAGGGCGAGCGCGGGTCGTTCGGGACGGCGTTCTTGTTGACGGTGATGTGGGCGCGGCCGAGCGCCGCCTCGGCGTCCTTGCCGGTGACCTCGCGGCCGATCAGGTCGATCAGCATCAGGTGGTTCTCGGTGCCGCCGGAGACGATCCGATAGCCACGCGCCATCAAGGTCCTGGCCATCGTCTGCGCATTCTTGACCACCTGCTGCTGGTAAGCCTTGAACGCCGGCTCCAGTGCCTCCTTGAAGGCCACCGCCTTGGCGGCGATCACGTGCATCAGCGGACCGCCCTGGGTGCCCGGGAAGACCAGCGACTGCAGCTTCTTCTCGATCTCCGCGGCGGCCTCGCCCATACCGGCACGGCTGGCCAGGATGATGCCGCCGCGCGGGCCGCGCAGCGTCTTGTGGGTGGTCGAGGTGACCACGTGCGCGTGCGGGAGCGGGCTCGGGTAGACGCCGGCGGCGACCAGGCCGGCGATGTGCGCCATGTCGACGAACAGCCAGGCGCCCACCTTGTCGGCGATGGCCCGGAAGCGGGCCCAGTCCATCACCTGCGAATAGGCGGAGAAACCGGCGACGATCATCTTCGGCCGGTGCTCGAGCGCCAGGCGTTCGATCTCGTCGTAGTCGACCAGGCCGTGCTCGTTCACGCCGTACTGCACGGCATGGAACACCTTGCCCGAGAGGTTGACCTTGGCGCCGTGGGTGAGATGGCCGCCATGCGCGAGCGACATGCCCAGGATGGTGTCGCCGGGCGCGAGCAGCGCGAAGTACACCGCGGCATTGGCCTGCGAGCCCGAATGCGGCTGCACGTTCGCGTAGTCGCAGTCGAACAGCCGCTTGACGCGCTCGATGGCGAGCTGCTCGGCGACATCCACATGTTCGCAGCCGCCGTAGTAGCGCTTGCCCGGGTAGCCTTCGGCGTACTTGTTGGTCAGCACGCTCCCCTGCGCCTCCAGCACGCGCGGGCTGGCGTAATTCTCCGAGGCGATCAGCTCGACGTGGTCTTCCTGGCGCCGGCGCTCTGCGGCGATGGCCTGGGCCAGCTCGTCGTCGTAGCCGGCGATGCGCATGTCTCGGGGGAACATCCTGGGAGCTCCGGGGTGGCGGCGGGGGCCGTCAAGTGTAGCGGCGGCCCGGGATCAGCGGCCAGTTCGCGAGCCGCCCGGCCCGCCCCACGCCACCCCGTGCAGCGAGGCCACCAGGGCATAACTGACGATCATCAGCAGGAACCAGGCGCCCAGCTTGCCCGGCCCGACGAGGGACCAGCCCCGCTGCTGGTGGGGATAGACCCAGGCGCCCGCGAAGGTGCCGACGTTTTCGGCGATCCAGATGAACAGCGCGATCAGCGCGAAGCCCGCCAGCAAGGGCATGCGCCGGTCCCGGTGACGGACGCGGAAGCGCACCAGGGTACGGCGGAAGCACCAGCCCACGGCCAGGAACAGGAGCGGCCGGACGTCGGGCAAAAAGTGGTGGGTGAAGAAGTTCGCATAGATCAGCGCCGCCAGCAGCTGCACCTGCCACAGCGGCGGATGCGCCTGGTAGCGCAGGTCGAACAGGCGCCAGGCCCGAGCGATGTAGCTGCCCACCGCCGCGTACATGAAGCCGGTGAACAGCGGCACCCCGCCGATGCGCAGCACCGCGGCTTCCGGGTAGACCCAGGATCCGGCGGCGGTCTTGAACACCTCCATGACCGTGCCCACGGCATGGAAGACGAAGATGACGCGGGCCTCCTGCACGGTTTCCAGCCCGCTGCGCAGCAGCGCGAGCTGCAGGGCGAGCGCGGCCAGGGTGAGCGCGTCGTAGCGGTTCAGCCAGAGCTCGCGCGGGTACCACAGCCAGCTGGCCAGGATCAGCGCCAGCAGCAGGCCGCCGAACAGGCTGGCCCAGGCCTGCTTGAGGCCGAACCAGAGAAATTCGTAGAACCCGGCGCCGAGCCGCCCGCGCATCGCCACGGCACGGGCGAGCCTGCGTTCGCGCGCACGCCAGCGGCGCGGCCATCCGCCCGCGACCCGATCCAGTGCGACCTCCCCGCCCGACGCTCCGTCCATCCGCCTGCTCCGGCTCCGCCCGGCCACAGTGTCGTCGCGGAAGAAGGCGGAATGCGGGCGCTCCGTGGCCGCCGGCGGGCGGCGTGGCGGGTGACGCCCACGGTCCGAATCGGCGATAATCGCGCCCTTTCCCAAGGCCCTGCGAGCGCGCGTACCTCCTGCACGCCGCGCCCGGCGGCCCCGTGCCCCTACCGGAGCATCCATGCAGTACATCTACACGATGAACGGCGTCAGCAAGACCGTTCCGCCCAAGCGCCAGATCATCAAGGACATCTCGCTGAGCTTCTTCCCCGGCGCCAAGATCGGCCTGCTCGGCCTCAACGGCGCCGGCAAGTCCACCGTGCTGCGGATCATGGCCGGCGTGGACACCGACTTCACCGGCGAGGCGCGCCCGCAGCCGGGCATCAAGGTCGGCTACCTGCCGCAGGAGCCGCAGCTCGATCCCGAGCACACCGTGCGCCAGGCGGTGGAGGAAGGCGTGGGCGAGATCCTGCAGGCGCAGAAGCGCCTGGACGAGGTCTATGCCGCCTACGCCGAGGAGGGCGCCGACTTCGACGCCCTGGCCAAGGAGCAGGAGCGACTGGAGGCGATCCTGGCCTCGGGCGACGCGCACATGCTCGAACAGCAGCTCGAAGTCGCCGCCGACGCCCTGCGCCTGCCGCCCTGGGACGCGAAGATCGGCCATCTGTCCGGCGGCGAGAAGCGTCGCGTGGCGCTGTGCCGCCTGCTGCTCTCCAAGCCCGACATGCTGCTGCTCGACGAGCCCACCAACCACTTGGACGCCGAGTCGGTGGAGTGGCTGGAGCAGTTTCTGCAGCGCTACCCGGGCACCGTGGTGGCGGTCACCCATGACCGTTACTTCCTCGACAACGCCGCCGAATGGATCCTCGAACTCGACCGCGGCCGCGGTATCCCCTGGAAGGGCAACTACACCGAGTGGCTGGTGCAGAAGGAAGAGCGCCTGAAGCAGGAGGAGATGCAGGAGAAGGCGCGCCAGAAGGCGATCGCCCGCGAGCTGGAATGGGCCCGGCAGAACGCCAAGGGCGGCCGCTCCAAGGGCAAGGCGCGCCTGGCCCGGCTGGAGGAGTTGCAGTCGGTCGAGTACCAGAAGCGCCAGGAGACCAACGAGATCTTCATCCCGCCGGGCGAGCGGCTGGGCAACTCGGTGATCGAGTTCCGCAACGTCAGCAAGAGTTTCGGCGACCGCCTGCTGATCGACGACCTGAGCCTGGTGATCCCGCCGGGCGCCATCGTCGGCATCATCGGCCCCAACGGCGCCGGCAAGTCGACCCTGTTCAAGATGATCACCGGCCAGGAGAAGCCCGACTCGGGCGAGATCGTGATCGGTCCGACCGTCAAGCTCGCCTACGTCGATCAGAGCCGCGACAAGCTGGACGGCAACCACAGCGTCTTCCAGGAAGTCTCCGGCGGCGCGGACATCCTCAACATCAACGGCGTCGAGATCCAGTCGCGCGCCTACATCGGCCGCTTCAACTTCAAGGGCCAGGACCAGCAGAAGCTGGTCAGCACCCTGTCCGGCGGCGAGCGCGGCCGCCTGCACCTGGCCAAGACCCTGCTGCAGGGTGGCAACGTGCTGCTGCTCGACGAGCCGTCGAACGACCTCGACGTGGAAACCCTGCGCGCGCTGGAAGACGCGCTGCTGGAGTTCCCCGGCTGCGTGCTGGTGATCAGCCATGACCGCTGGTTCCTCGACCGCATCGCCACCCACATCCTCGCCTTCGAGGGCGACTCGCACGTGGAGTTCTTCCAGGGCAACTACCGCGAGTATGAGGAAGACAAGAAGCGCCGGCTCGGCGAGGAAGGCGCCAAGCCGCATCGCATCCGCTTCAAGGCGCTCAAATAGCGAAATCGGCCACGGATGGACGCGGATTTTCTGCCTGCTTGGCAATCCGCGCCCGTCCGCGTCGGTCCGTGGCTGACACCAAAGAGGGATTGGCGATGAGCTTCATGCAGCAGTTGCGCCGCCGCTGGCATGCCGCGAACACGCTGGTATGCGTGGGCCTGGACCCGGAGCCGGCGAAGTTCCCGGTCCGGTTCCAGGGCGATGCCGACGCGGTGTTCGGCTTCTGCCGCGCCATCGTCGACGCCACTGCCGACCTGGTCTGCGCCTTCAAGCCGCAGATCGCCCACTTCGCCGCGCTCGGCGCCGAAGGCGCGCTCGAACGGCTGATCGCGCACATCCACGCCAACCATCCCGGCGTGCCGGTGATCCTGGACGCCAAGCGCGGCGACATCGGCAGCACCGCGCAACACTACGTTGCCGAAGCCTTTACGCGTTACCGCGCCGACGCGGTGACGGTGAACCCGTACCTGGGCCGCGACGCAGTGCAGCCCTTCCTCGACCGCGCCGACAAGGGCGTGGTGATCCTGTGCCGCACCTCCAACCCGGGCGCGACCGACCTGCAGGATCTCGATGTCGGCGGCAGGCCGCTGTACCAGCACCTCGCCGCCACCATCGCCGGCGACTGGAACACGCACGGCAACTGCCTGCTGGTGGTCGGCGCGACCTGGCCGACGCAGCTCGCCGCGCTGCGCGCCCTCGTCGGCGACGTGCCTTTCCTCGTCCCCGGCGTGGGCGCGCAGGGCGGCGATGCCGGCGCGGTGGTGCGTCATGGCGCCACCGCCGACGGCACCGGCCTGCTGATCTCGTCCTCGCGGGCGATCCTCTACGCCGACGACGGCCCGGACTTCGCCGACGCCGCCCGCGCCGCCGCGCAGGCGTTGCGCGACGAGATCAACCGCCACCGCTGAGCGGATTTTTTTCCGCGCCTAAGGTGACTGGCGGCGCGCCGCCAACCACGCGCGCGGCGCGGCCAGCAGGAAATGCGCCCATATCGCGACGAACGCGAACGCGCGGACGATGCCGCCTGCGCCGGCGCCCTCGAACTTGCCGAAGTAGCGCCACATGCCGCGGTGCTTCTGCCACTCCACCCAGACCGGCCGGCGCCGGCTGGACACGCCGCGGATGTGCACGGCGCGCACGCGGTTGGCGACGAACACGCCATACCCGGCCTGGCGCACGCGCCGGCACAGGTCCAGGTCCTCGGCGTGCAGGCGGTAGCCCGCGTCGAAACCGTGTAACTGCAGGAACAGCCCGCGCGGCAGCAGCATCAGCGCGCCGGAGACGGCATCCACCGCCTGCAGGTCGAGCGCGTCGTTGGCCGGCACCGCCACGCTGCCGCGCCGGCCCAGGCCGGCGAGCATGGCGCGGAAAGACGGATCGCGGCGACGCGCCGACAGGTCGCGCTCGCCGTCCTCGTCGACCAGGTCGGCGCCGAGCAGGCCGGCGCCGGGCGCGGCTTCGGCCAGGCGACGCAGGCGCACGAGCGTGTCCGGTGCGACCAGCAGGTCGGGGTTCACGAACGCCAGCCAGGGCGTATCGAGCTGCGCCGCGCCCTGGTTGCAGGCCACCGCGAAGCCGGGATTGTGCGGATTGGCGATGAAGCGCAGACGCGGATCACGCGAGGCCAGACGGCGCACGATCGGCAGGGTGTCGTCGCGCGAGCCGTTGTCCACGACCACCACCGCGGCCACGTCCTCGGCCGCCAGCACTCGCCGCAGGCAGTCCTCGATGGTCTCCTCGCTGAAATGGCTGACGACGACGACACCGATGGCGGCGCTCATCTCGACTCGCCCTTCAGCCGCGCCAGCTCGGCTTCGAGGTGGGCGATGTGCGCGGCGGCGGCGCGGTTGCGGCGCACCTCGTCGCGGTAGTCCGCATACACGCTCTCGCCGGCGTCGCCGAACAGCGACAGCGCCGGCAGGCCCCGCAGCGCCTCGGGGCGCTTCGCGCACACGGCGACGTAGTACACCGGCGCGTAGTCCAGCCGCGGCTCCAGGCGTCCGCCGTGCGCGGTCGCCGCATCGACACCGCCGCCCTGCCCGTCCAGCGCCCACAGCGCCGACTGGAACAGCAGTTTCTGCCCGTACAGGCGGTACGCCGGGAAGCGCGCCGACAGCAGCGCCTCGAACTCGTCGCGGTACAGCTCGCGCACGTGATACGGATTGGCCTCGCCGGTGAGCTCGCTGTAGGTGCGCTTGTCGGGCGTGGACACCAGCAGCAGGCCGTCGTCGGACAGCAGCCGCGCGAAGCCGTCCAGCATGCGCGCCTGGGCCTGCACGTGCTCGAGCGTCTCGAAGCTCACGATCAGGTCGAAGCTGCCATCGGGCAGATGGTCGAGCGCGGTGGCGTCACCCTGTTCGAAGTGCAGGTTGGCGATATCGCCGTAACGGCCGCGCGCATGCGCCACCGCCTCCTCCGCCACATCGACGCCGAGCACGCTGCGCGCGGTCGCTGCCAGCAGCGCGCTGCCGTAGCCCTCGCCGCAGGCGGCGTCGAGCACGCGCCGGCCGGCGGCGGGCGCGCGCGCGAAGACGTAGCGGTGCCAGTGCTCGTAGGCGATCTCGCGCACGCACTCGGGCGTGAAACGTTCGCCGGTGAAGGGCAGGGTGGGGGCGTCGTCGTGGTTCATGCGTCGAAAAGATCGCGCTGGCCGGCCGGATGGTCCATGGTATCGAGCCGGCGCTGCAGGCGGTCGCGCAACGGTCGCAGCGGGTCGGCGAGGATGTAGCGGGCGATGCGCTCGTTGTAGCCCGGCCAGCGGGCATTGAGCCGACGCAGGTTCTCGCCGCCCGGCCCCTCGCCCAGCGGCCCGAAGCTGGCATTGCCCAGGTGCGCCACGTAGGCGCTGTCGCACAGCACGTTGCGCCAGCCCAGCCCGGCCACGCGCAGCGAGAAATCGTTCTCTTCGCCGTAGCCGCGGCCGAAGGTGGCGGCGTCGAAGGCGCCGCACTGCTCGAGCGCCTCGCGGCGCACGTACATGCAGAAGCCGACCGCGGTGGGGATCTCGGGATACTCCGGCGCGCCGGCGCTGGCCGCGGCGTCGGCGACCCGATCCGGGTCGTCCGGCACCGGGTTGGGCTCGATGAAGCGCGGAAAACTGGCGATCTCGGCATTGTTCGACCACGGCGTGGCGGTGGCGATGCGCGGATCGGACGCCGCGCACTCGGCCAACCGCTGCAACCAGCCGCGCGTCGGCACGGTGTCGCTGTTGAGCAGCACCACGTCGTCGGGCGCGGTTTCGGCGAAGGCCAGGTTGACGTTGGCGGTGAAGCCCAGGTTGCTTTCGCGACGGACGATGCGCGCATCGAGTCGGGTGCGGGCGCGCCAGCCGTCCAGCACGGCGGCCACGCGCGGGTCGGTGGAGGCGTCGTCGCAGACATGCACCTTCGCGCCGGCCGGCAGGGTGCGATCGAGCGCGGCCAGGCAGGCATCCAGCGCCGCGACGGCGTTGAACACGGGCAGGACCACGGTGGGCAATGCGGCGCTCACGCGGTGCGACATTCCCAGCGGTGCGGCAGCCGCACCAGGCCCAGTTCGCGCGACTCGCCGCGGATCTCGATGGCGCGCTCGACGGTGTCGAACAGGCGCAATCCCTCGGGATCGAGCGGATGCGCGCGCAGCAGGTAGCTGCCGGGCAACAGGTCGAGCGGCTCGAACACGAGCCGCGCATGGTACTCGCCCACGCCGGTGCGCGACACCGCCACACCGTCCATGTCGGTG
>JBEQAM010000016.1:0-14890 GCA_041640375.1 Rehaibacterium sp.
GCGCAGGCGCCGATAGCGGCGTTCGAGCAGTTCGTCGGTGGGGACGCTCTCCAGCGCGTCCAGGTTCTTCAGCAAGGCGGCCTTGAGCCGTGCGGCCATCTCCTGCGGGTCGCGGTGAGCGCCGCCAAGCGGTTCGCGGATCACTTCGTCGATCAGGCCGAGTTCGAGCAGGCGTGGGGCGGTCAGGCCCAGGGCCTCGGCGGCCTCCTTGGCCTTGTCGGCCGACTTCCACAGGATCGAGGCGCAGCCTTCGGGCGAGATCACCGAGTAGGTGCTGTATTCGAGCATCAGGGTGCGGTCGCCGACGCCGATCGCGAGCGCGCCGCCGGAACCGCCCTCGCCGATCACGGTGCAGACGATCGGGGTCTTGAGTTCGGCCATTTCCAGCAGGTTGCGGGCGATGGCCTCGGACTGGCCGCGCTCCTCGGCGCCGACGCCGGGATAGGCGCCCGGGGTGTCGATGAAGGTCAGCAGCGGCAGACCGAAACGCTCGGCCATCTTCATCAGCCGCAGCGCCTTGCGGTAGCCCTCCGGGCGCGGCATGCCGAAGTTGCGCTTGATCTTGGCCTTGGTGTCGCGGCCCTTCTGCTGGCCGATGATCATCACCGGACGGCCGTCGATGCGGCCGATGCCGCCGACGATGGCGGCATCGTCGGCGTAGGCGCGGTCACCGGCCAGTTCGTGGAACTCGTCGCAGATCAGCCGGATGTAGTCGTTGGTGTACGGTCGGGCCGGATGGCGGGCGAGTTGGGAGATCTGCCACGGCGTCAGGTTGCGGAAGATTTCCGCGGTGCGCGCCTTGAGCTTGTCCTGCAGGCGGTGGATCTCGTCCTCGATATTGACCGCCGGGCCATGGCTGGCATGGCGCAGTTCCTGGATCTTGGCTTCCAGTTCGGCGATGGGTTGTTCGAAATCGAGGAAATTCGGATTCATGCGGGCAGGATACCGGCCGCCGGAAGAGGGCGGGAGTATAGCGGGGCTAGAGTGGCGACTCTAGAACGCGGGGCGCGGACGATCAGCCGCCCGGGCGCCCCAGCACCAGCCGCACGCGGCTGACGCCGGGCAGGGCGCGCAGGACGCCGAGCAGGTCGGGGTCGGCGCGCACCGCGCTGCGGCCGTTGAGGTCGAGCGTGCCGCGCGCCGTCGGAGTGATCAATTCCAGCCGCAGCGGGGTGCGGCCGGGGCGGTAGTCGGCCAGCAGGCGCTCGACGCGAGCCAGGCCCGGATCCGCGCGCAGGTCGACGGTCAGCGCCAGGCCGCGGCCGTGCTCGGCGCAGAGCTGGCGGAAGTCCCAGCACTGTTTGACCCGCAGCGCGAAGCCACCGCTGAATTCATCCTCGCGCAGCCCGCCCTCGATGACCAGGATGGCGTCGCGGGTCAGCAGGGGCGCAAAGGCGGTGAAGGCGTCGCCGAAGAAGGCGCATTCGAGCCGGCCGTGGCCGTCGTCGATCTGCACGAAGGCCTGCGTCTCGCCGCGCTTGCGCACGCCGGCGACCATGCCGGCTACGGTCACCTGCACCTCGTCGCGGTAGCTGCGCCGCTCGCCGTTGCCGCCGCGCCGTTCGGCCCAGATCCGGTCGAGGTCGCCGAGCGTGCAGCCGGTGAGCGAGCGCAGCTCGTCGCGGCAGGGGTCGAGCGGGTGGCCGCTGAGGTAGTGGCCGAGCGTCTCGCGCTCGCCATCGAGGCGGCGCTTGAGCGGCCATTCGTCGACCTCGGGCAGCTCGACATGGATGTCCGGCGCGTCGCCGCTGCCGAACAGCGACACCTGGCCGGCCTCGCGCTCGCGGGCGAGCTGCTCGGTGGCGCGGATCACTTCGGGCAGCTGCAGTATCAGCGAGGCGCGGTTGCGGCCGAGCGCGTCGAGCGCGCCGGCGTGGATCAGCGCCTCCAGCACGCGGCGGTTGAGCTTGCTGGAGTCCACGCGCTTGCAGAAGTCGAGCAGGTCGCGGTACGGGCCGCCGCGCTGGCGCTCCTCGACGATCGCTTCGCAGGCGCCGCGGCCCACGCCCTTGATCGCACCCAGGCCGTAGCGTACTACTTTGGGCTCGACCGCCTCGAACATGTAGGCCGAAGCGTTGACGTCCGGCGGCAGCACGGTGATGCCGAGCGCACGTGTCTCGGCCAGGAAGTTCACCACCTTGTCGGTGTTGTCCATGTCCGACGACGCGGTCGCGGCCATGAACTCGGCGGGGTAGTGGGTCTTGAGCCAGGCGGTCTGGTAGGCGACCAGCGCGTAGGCGGCCGAGTGCGACTTGTTGAAGCCGTACTCGGCGAACTTCTCCATCAGGTCGAAGATGCCGGTGGCGACGGCCGCGTCGATGCCGCGTTCGGCACAGCCGGCCTCGAACTTGGCGCGCTCCTTGGCCATCTCCTCGGGCTTCTTCTTGCCCATGGCCCGGCGCAGCAGGTCGGCGCCGCCCAGCGAGTAGCCGGCCAGGACCTGCGCGATCTGCATCACTTGTTCCTGATAGACGATGACGCCGTAGGTCGGCGCCAGCACCGGCTCCAGCAGGGGGTGCGGGTAGGTGACCTCGGCGATGCCGTGCTTGCGGTCGACCCAGTCGCGATCCATCCCCGAGCCCAGCGGGCCGGGGCGGAACAGCGCGGCCAGCGCGATGATGTCCTCGAAGCGGTCGGGCCTGGCGCGCTTGAGCAGCTCGCGCATGCCGCGTGACTCGAACTGGAACACCGCGACGGTGTCGCCGCGGGCGAACAACTCGTAGGTCGCGGGGTCGTCCAGCGGCAGCGCGGCGATGTCGAGCGGTGCGGCACCTTCCTTCGCGCGGCGCGCATTGATCGCCTTCACCGCCCAGTCGATGATCGTGAGCGTGCGCAGGCCGAGGAAGTCGAACTTGACCAGGCCGACCGCCTCGACGTCGTCCTTGTCGAACTGGGTGACCGGGTTGCGCCCGCGGGTGCCGTCGCCGGCGTGTTCGGCAAACAGCGGGGCGAAGTCGGTGAGTGTGGTCGGCGCGATCACCACGCCGCCGGCATGCTTGCCGGCATTGCGGGTGAGGTCCTCCAGCTTGAGCGCCAGGTCGATGAGGTCGCGGACGTCCTCTTCGTCGTTGTAGCGCTGGATCAGCTCGGGCGAGGCCAGCTCCTGGTTCTTCGCCGCCGCCTCGGAGCGGCCGAGCGCGTCCTCCAGGCTGATGCCGAGTGTGTTCGGAATCAGCTTGGCGATGCCGTCGACGAAGCCGTAGGGGTGGCCCAGCACACGGCCGCAGTCGCGCACCACCGCCTTGGCCGCCATGGTGCCGTAGGTGATGATCTGGCTGACCTTGTCGCGGCCGTACTTGCGGGCGACGTAGTCGATCACCTCGTCGCGGCGATCCATGCAGAAGTCGATGTCGAAGTCCGGCATCGACACGCGCTCGGGGTTCAGGAAGCGCTCGAACAGCAGGTCGTAGGGGATCGGGTCGAGGTCGGTGATGCCCAGCGCCCAGGCGACCAGACTGCCTGCGCCGGAGCCGCGGCCCGGGCCGACCGGGATGCCGTTGTCCTTGGCCCAGTTGATGAAGTCGGCGACGATCAGGAAGTAGCCGGGAAAGCCCATCTTGACGATCACGTCCAGCTCGGTGTCGAGCCGGCGTGCGTAGTCCTCGCGGCTGTGGCCGGGTGCGAGCGGGTGCTTTTCCAGCCGCGCGGCCAGGCCCGCATGCGATTGCGCGCGGATCCAGCTGTCGAGGGTGTGGCCCTCGGGCACCGGGAAGTCGGGCAGGTAGTAGGTGCCCAGCTTGAGTTCCAGGTTGCAACGCTTGGCCAGCTCGACGGTGTTTTCCAGCGCCTCGGGCAGGTCGGCGAACAGCTCGGCCATCTGCTCGGGCGACTTCAGGTACTGCTCGGCGCTGTACTCGCGGGGGCGCTTGGGATCGTCGAGCACGCGGCCGGTGGCGATGCATACCCGCGCCTCGTGCGCCTCGAAGTCATCCGGTGCCAGGAAGCGCACATCGTTGCTCGCCAGCAGGGGCAGGTCGTGGCGCGCGGCGAGCTCGACCGCGGCGGCGTTGAACGCTTCCTCGCCGTCTCGGCCGGTGCGGGTGAGCTCCAGATACAGACGGTCCGGAAAGTGGCGCTTGAAGTCGGCGACAGCGCGCGCGGCCTGTTCACCGCGGCCGGCGATGAGGTGCCGACCGATCGGACTGTCACGCCCGGCCAGTGCGATCAGCCCGGCGCTGTCGGCGAACAGCCATTCCGGACGGATCGCCACGTAGTCGCCGTGGTGGCCCTCGAGGTAGGCGCGCGACAGCAGACGCGACAGCGCGAGGTAGCCGTCACGGTCCTGACAGTACAGGGTGAGCCGCGCGGGCGGCTGGCCCTCGTCGGCCAGCCACAGGTCGGCGCCGGCGATCGGCTTGATGCCGGCGCCCTCGGCGGCCTTGAAGAACTTCACCAGCGCGAACAGGTTGCTCTGGTCGGTCAGCGCCACCGCCGGCATGCCCAGTGCCGCGCAGCGCTTCACCAGTTCGCCGATGCGGATGGTGGAGTCGGTGAGCGAGTACTCGCTGTGGAGGTGGAGATGGACGAAGCGGGGAGTCATGCCGGCGAGCGCAGGTCAGCCGGCAGGGTAGCCCCCGGGGTGGGGGCGGACAAGGCTTGACAGGGGGCGCCCGCAGGCCCTGTCAATGCAGACCGAACTGCACCGCTTCGGGGAAATCCAGCGCCGCGCCCGCCGGCGCGAAGCGCCCGCGCGCCGGTGTCGCCAGATAGCTGGCCAGGCGGGCCCGGCGCAACGCGTCGCGCAGCAAGGCTTCGCGCATCGCGTGCCATCGCCGACGCTCCAGTGGACCGGCCCCGGGGAAGGCCTCGCGCCAGGCGCGGTACTCGCGCCAGTCGCACCAGGTTTCCGCACACTCGGCCAGCGCCATTTCCAGCACGATGGTGTCGTCGAGCAGGCCGAAATGCGCAGCACCGTCCGGAATCAGGTCCATCCGTTCGCAGAAATAGGCCAGCGCGCCGCTGAGGTGCGCGTGCTCGCATGATGGCAGCGGCCAGCCCGGATCGATCAGCAGCGCCACCAGGTCGGGAATCGCGGCCAGTCGGTCGCGGCAGACGGCCGGGGTGTCGAGCGGTATCGCCGCCTGTGCGGCCAGCGCGCGCGCGGCGAGCGCACCCAGTGGCCGATCGCGGCGGCGTTCGCACTGCTGCAGCCAGGCGTCGCGGAAAGGCTGCAGGCCGGGGTCGTCGAGTTCGAAGCTGAGATCGATGTGCATCGTGGTCTCCCGGGGCGGGGAATCGGTCGCGCCCTGCCGGCGGCGCTGCACAAACCCGTTCAGTGCTCGCATCGGCCCTGGTGCGTGGCAGCGCCCTCCTGCGCGGCGTTGCCTTCTCTCTGATGCGCGATGATGCGGCAAGGTTGCGCGGCGGGCGCGTGCCGCAAGTGGGGCTGACCTTCGGCCCGGATGCGACGGGGCAATCGCGACCTGCCGTCAGCCGGAGCGGTCAGGCGAACAGGCCGCGGGCCATCGCGCGCTTCACCGGGGCGAAGCTGCGGCGGTGCGCCGGGCAGGGGCCGAGCGCGTCCAGGCAGGCCAGGTGCTCGGGCGTGGGATAGCCCTTGTGGCGGGCGAAGCCGTAGCCGGGGTAGTCGCGATCGAGCGCGACCATCAGCCGGTCGCGGGTGACCTTGGCGAGGATCGAGGCCGCGCCGATCGCCGGCACCCGCGCGTCGCCGCCGACGATGGCTTCGGCGGAGCAGGGCAGGCCGGGTGGGATGCGGTTGCCGTCGATCAGGGCGTGCGCGGCGGCCGGCGACAGCCCGGCGACGGCGCGGCGCATGCCTTCGAGCGTGGCGCGGAAGACATTGAGCCGGTCGATTTCGCTGGCATCGACCACCTCGATGCGCCAGGCGGCCGCGCGTTCGACGATCAACGGGTACAGCGCCTCGCGCTGCGCTTCGCTCAGCCGTTTGGAGTCGCCCAGCCCGTCGATGGGGCGTTGCGGGTCGAGAACGACCGCGGCCACCACCAGCGGCCCGGCCAGCGGGCCGCGACCGGCTTCGTCGACCCCGGCGCTGCCGGGTATCGGGAGTGGGGAATCGAGCATCGCTGCCGTGTCCTGCGGCCTGCGCCGGGTCTCGTGGGCACGCGCCGGTGGCGCAATGTGCCCGGTGGCGCGCGCCTTACGATTTCCCATTTCCGATTTCCGATTTCCGACCATCGAGCAGCTCCACCACCGCCTCCGCCGCCCGCGCCGACGCATTGCGGCGCAGCATCTCGTGCAGGGCGCGGAAGCGGGGGGTGAGGGCCTGGATCGCCTGCGGGTGGCGGAACCAGTGCAGCACCGTGGCGGCGATGTTCTCCGGGGTGCAGTCGCGCTGCATCAGTTCGGGCACGACGGCTTCGCCGGCCAGGGCGTTGGGCAGGCTGTAGCGGTCGGTCTTGAGCAGTCCGAAGGTCCGCACGATCCAATGCGTGAGCGGCGCGATGCGGTAGGCCACCACCATCGGCCGTTTGGCCAGCATCGCTTCGAGCGCGGCGGTGCCGGAGGCCAGCAGTACCACGTCGGCGGCGATCATCGCCTCGTGCGCGCGGCCGTCGAGCAGGTCGGCGAAGTTGCCGCCGTCGACCGCGGCGAAGGCCTCGCGGCAGTATTCGTTGGCCATCGGCGCGACCACGCGCAGCCCCGGCACGTGCGGCCACAGTTCGCCCAGCGCCTCGACGAAGACGCGGCCCAGACGCTGCACCTCGCCGACCCGCGAGCCAGGCAGTACGGCGATGACCGGCGCATCCTGGGGCAGGCCGAGTGCATCGCGGGCGGCGGCGCGGTCGGGATCGAGCGGAAATGCATCGGCGAGCGGGTGGCCGACGAAGCGCGCATCCACGCCGTGACGGGCATAGATCGGTGGCTCCATCGGGAACAGGCAGAGCACGCGGTCGGCACTGCGGCCGATCTTTTCCGCGCGCCTTTCGCGCCAGGCCCAGACCGAGGGACTGACGTAGTGCACGGTGCGGATGCCGGCCCGCTTCAGGCGCCTCTCCACGCCGAGGTTGAAATCCGGCGCGTCGATGCCGATGAACACATCCGGCTTCCAGGCGAGCAGGCGTTCGACCAGCCGGCGGCGCAGCCGCAGCAGGCGTGGCAGGTGGCGCAGCACCTCGGCCAGCCCCATCACCGCCAGCTCGCTGCAATCGTGCCAGGCGTCGAGTCCGGCCGCGCGCATGCGTGCGCCGCCGATGCCGGCGAACTCGGCATCCGGCAGGCGTTCGCGCAGCTCCCGGATCAGTCCGGCGCCGAGCAGATCCCCGGAGGCCTCGCCGGCGACCAGGGCGACGCGCGTGCGACCGGCGCCCGGAGCGCGGGGCGCGGCACTCGAAGAAACGGCGGGAGGCGTCGTCATGGCTGTGGATGATGCCCTGTGCGCGGAGCCGGCGCCGCATTCGGGATGACGAGTCTGTGATGCTTTCCCCCGGTTTTCGGCTTTACCGCAGCAGCCCCCGCTCGGCGGCGTCGATGAATTCCAGCATCGCTTTCACGTCCGGCGCCTCCTCCGCCATCGCGGCGAGCTGCTCGCGAGCCTCGGCGAGCGGCTGGCCGGAGACATACAGCGTGCGGTAGGCGCGCTTGATCGCGCCGATCCGCTCGGGCGAAAAGCCGCGCCGCTTCAGCCCTTCGGTGTTGATGCCGCGCGGGCGGCCGTAGCCCTCCTGGGCGACCATCACGAACGGCGGCACGTCGCCGTTGACGAAGGCGCCCATGCCGATGAAGGCGTGCGCGCCGATGCGGCAGAACTGGTGCACGCCGGCGAAGCCGCTGAGGATGACATGGTCGCCCACCGTGACATGGCCGGCGAGGGTCGCATTGTTGGAGAACACGCAGTGGTTGCCGACCTGGCAGTCATGGGCGATGTGCGTGTAGGCCAGCAGCCAGTTGTCGTCGCCGACGCGGGTGACGCCGCCGCCGTTGCCGGTGCCACGGTTGATGGTGACGTACTCGCGGATGGTGTTGCGGTCGCCGATCTCCAGCGTCACCCGCTCACCGGCGTACTTCTTGTCCTGCGGCTCGCCGCCGATGGCGGCGAAGGAATGGATGCGGCAGTCGCGGCCGATCCGGGTCGGGCCATCGACCACGACGTGACTGGCGAGCACGCTGCCGTCGCCGATCTCGACTTCCGCGCCCACCACGCAGTACGCGCCGATCCGGACGTTCTCGCCGAGCCGGGCGGACGGGTCGATCCGGGCGGTGGGGTGGATCATGCCCGGTTCCTGGCTTCGGCACAGAGGATTTCGGCGCTGGCGACCTCCTCGCCGTCCACCAGTGCCTGGCATTCGTAGAGCGCCATGTTGCGGATCTGGCGCTTGAGCTCGACCTTGAGGTCGAGCCGGTCGCCCGGGACCACCATGCGCGAGAAGCGAGCCTTGTCGACCTTGACCAGGTAGAACAGCTTGTCGCTCTTGTCCGCGCCGTTGGCCAACGAGAGCTGGGTGAGCAGGCCGCCGGCCTGGGCCAGCGCTTCGATCACCAGCACGCCGGGCATCACCGGGCGGCCGGGGAAGTGGCCCTGGAAGAACGGCTCGTTGACGGTGACGTTCTTGATCGCGTGGATGCGTACGTTCGGCTCCAGCGCGATCACGCGGTCGACCAGCAGGAACGGATAGCGGTGCGGCAGCAGTTCCTGGATGCGGATCACGTCCACGGGCAGCGAGACGGAGGCGTCGTTCATTCTCGATCAATCCTTGGCAACGGCTTGGAGGCGGCGCGCGAGTTCGTCCAGATGCTTGAAGCGCGCGGCGTTCTTGCGCCACGAGCGATTGTCCTGCACCGGCGTGCCGGAGGAATACTCGCCCGGGGCGTGGATGGAATGGGTGACCAGGGTCATGGCGGTGACCACCACCCGATCGCACAGTTCGATGTGGCCGGCGATGCCGGCGCCGCCGCCGATCAGGCAGTGGCGGCCAATTCTCGCCGATCCGGCCACCGCCGCGCAGCCGGCCATGGCGGTATGGGCGCCGATATGGACGTTGTGGCCGATCTGGATCTGGTTGTCCAGGCGCACGTCCTCTTCCAGCACGGTGTCCTCGATGGCGCCGCGGTCGATGGTGGTGTTGGCGCCGATCTCGCAGTCGTCGCCGATGGTCACGCCGCCCAGCTGCGGCACCTTCAGCCAGCGCCCGGCTTCCATGGCCAGGCCGAAGCCGTCGGCGCCCAGCACGGCGCCGGGGTGGACGAGCACACGCTTGCCCAGGCGCACCCGCGCCACCAGGGTGACGCGGGCGACCAGTTCGCAGCCCTCGCCGACCACGCAGTCCTCGCCGATCACGCAGCCGGGGCCGAGCACGGCGCCACGCTCGATGCGGCTGCGTGCGCCGATACTGACGAACGGACCGATGTGCGCGTCGGCGGCGATCTCGGCGCTGGGGTCGATCACCGCGCCGGGATGGATGCCCGGCGGGCGCGAGGGGCGGGCCTCGAACAGTGTGGCGATGCGGGCGAAGGCCGCGTACGGGTCGCGTGCGACCAGGCAGGCCACCGGACAGGCGTCCGCGTCGGCCGCACGCAGCACCACCGCACCGGCGGCGGTGGCAGGCAGTTGTTTGCGGTACCGGGGATTGGCAAGGAAGGCGATGCGGTCGGCGCCGGCGCGGGCGAGGGTGGCCACGCCGGCGATCGGCGTCGCCGGGTCACCGCGGAGGGCGAGATCGAAGCGCGCCGCGATCTCGCCCAGCGTATAGGTCCTGCGGCCCGTCATAAGCGGCGTCCCCTCGCCGGGATCAGGTCAGAACGTGGTGCCGAAGGTGAACTGCAGACGCTCCAGGCGGTCGCCCTCCTCCTTCCGGATCGGATAGGCGTAGCTGATGATGATCGGACCGATCGGCGCCTGCCACTGCAGGGCCATGCCCACCGATGCGCGCAAGTCGCCGCTGTCGAACTCGCGTGCATTGCGGAACACGTTGCCGACGTCGAGGAAGGCCGAGACCCGGGCCGAATCGGTGTCGAACAGGGTCGGAAAGATCAGCTCGACGCCGCCCACGGTCTTGAACGAACCACCGACGGACTGGCAGCGGGTGGAGGCGGGTGAAGCGAATTCGCAGGGGCCGAGCGTGTTGTCCTCGAAGCCGCGCACCGAACGGGTGCCGCCGGCGTAGAAGTTCTCGAAGAACGGCAGGTCGAAGCCGCGGGTGTTGCCGTAGCCGCGGCCCCAGCCGATATCGGCGTTGGTGTTCAGGACCAACGCACGCGAGATCGGCCAGTAGCGCGAGTACTGGTAGGAGAGCTTCCAATACTCCAGGTCCGAACCGGGCAGCGCGACCTCGGCACCGAGGCGCTGGATGGTGCCGCGGGTCGGCACGAAGAAGTGGTTGCGCGAGTCGCGCGACCAGAACAGCTCCGAGCGCCAGGCGTTGACGCGCCATTTGCGGTTGTCGCCCGGCGTCTCGACGCACGGGGTGTCCGGGTCGTCGTCTTCGTCCAGGCAGAACACCGGGAAACGGGCGCGATCGCCCATGGTGTCGACCATGTACTGGATCAGGCTCGGCGGGGTAAGGCCGTCGACGGTGGTGATGTCGTTGCGGTCGATGCCGATGCTCAGGCCGACGCTGTCGGTCTCGGTGATCGGCAGGCCAAACACTGCCTGCAGCTGGCCGTTGTCGGTGGTGAACTGGGCGACGTTGAAGTCGCCGCGGTTGAACTCGCTGTAGCGGACGTTGTAGCCGACCGAGACGCCTTCGTCGGTGAAGTACGGGTCGAAGTACGAGAAGTCGAAACGGCGTGAGTAGACGTTGTTCTGCACCGCGACGGCGATCCGGTTGCCGGTACCGAGGAAGTTGTCCTGGCTGAGCTGCACCGAGGTGATCAGGCCGGCCAGCTGCGAGTAGCCGAGGCCAAAGCTGAGCTGGCCCGACTGGCGCTCCTTGACGTTGACGACGACGTCGACCTGGTCGGCCGTGCCCGGGACTTCCGGGGTCTCGATGTCCACCGTCTCGAAGAAGCCCAGGCGCTGCAGGCGCACCTTGGAGCGGTCGATCGCGGCCTGCGAGTACCAGCTGCCCTCGAACTGGCGCATCTCGCGGCGCAGCACTTCGTCGGAGGTGCGGTTGTTGCCGCGGAAGACGATGCGGCGGACCTGCACGCGCTGGCCCGGCTCGACGAACATCCTGATCGCAATGGTGCGGTTCTCGCGGTCGACCTCGGGGATCGGCGAGACCCGGGCGAAGGCGTAGCCGATATTGCTCAGCACGTTGACGATGGCGTCGGAACTGAACTCGATCAGGCTGCGCGAGAAGGTCATGCCCGGCTGCAGGAAGACCAGCTTGGAGATCTCCTCGTGCGGCAGGATGGTCTCGCCGGTGACCTCGATCGATGACACCGTATAGACCTCGCCCTCCGCGATGTTCGCGGTGATGAACATGTCGCGGTTGTCGGGGCTGATCGAGACCTGAGTGGATTCGATGTTGAAGTCGACGTAGCCGCGGTCGAGGTAGAACGCGTTGAGCTTCTCCAGGTCGCCGGAGAGCTTCTCGCGCGAGTACTGGTCGTCGCGGCGGTACCAGCTCAGCCAGTTGCTGGTGTTGGACTCCCAGCTCTTGCGGATCTCGTCCTGCTCGAAGTTCTGGTTGCCGACGATGTTGATGTGACGGATGCGCGCGGCCTTGCCTTCCTTGATGTCGATGGTGATGTCGACGCGGTTGCGGTCGAGCTGGGTCACGCTCGGCCGGATCGAGACGTTGTACTTGCCGCGGTTGTTGTACTGGCGGGTGAGCTCGCGGGTGACGCGCTCGAGATTGAGGCGGTCGAAGGTCTCGCCCTCGGCCAGGCCGATGTCGCGCAATCCGCGCATCAGGTCGTCGGTCTTGATGTCCTTGTTGCCGACCAGGGTGATCTTGTTGATCGCCGGCCTCTCCTCGACGGTGATGACCAGGATGTCGCCCTGGCGTTCGAGCCGCACGTCGTTGAAGAAACCGGTGCGGAACAGCGCGCGGATGGCGATGCCGGCACGGTTGCGGTCCATCAGGTCGCCGCGCTCGACCGGCAGGTACGAGAACACCGTGCCCGCGGTGATGCGCTGCAGGCCTTCGACGCGGATGTCTGCGACGGTGAACGGATCGAACTGCTGGGCCGACGCCGGCTGGGCGACGGCAAGGGCGGAGGCGAGGGCGAGTGAGAGCAGGCGGGGAGCGGCGATACGCGTCATCCGTCACGTCCAGTTGGTCGGGGCGCGGTGCGCCCCGAGGGTCAATTCGGTAAGGGGATCCGCGGTCAGCCGAGCAGCCGCAGGATGTCGTTGTAGAAGGCCAACCCCATCAGCCCGGCCAGCATGGCAAGCCCGATGTACTGGCCAGCGACCAGGGCGCGGTCGCTCATCGGACTGCCTTTGACCAGCTCGATAAGGTAATACAGCAGGTGTCCGCCATCCAGCACGGGGATGGGCAGCAGGTTGATGATCGCCAGACTGAGCGAGAGCAGGGCGAGGAAGTTGAGGAACCAGGCCAGGCCCAGACCGGCCGAGACATTGGCGTACTGGGCGATGGTGATCGGCCCCGACAGGTTCTGCAGCGAGGCCTTGCCGGTGACCATGCGCCAGAGCATCGCCAGGGTCTCGCGGGTCATCCGCCAGGTTTCGCCGAAGGCGGCGCCGATGGCCGCCAAGGGATTGTAGCGCAGCAGCGCGTCGTAGCCGCTCTCGGTCGTCTGGGCCGCCACGCCCAGGATCCAGCGCGCCTGCCCGTCGGCTTCGCTGCGCGCGGGCACGATCTGGACGGTGAAACGGTCGCCACCGCGCTCGACGCGCACCGGCAGGGGTTCGCCGGCGCGGGCCAGCTCCTGCACGGTACGACCGATCTCGTCCCAGGCGTGGATCGGTCGTCCGCCCAGCGCCAGGATGCGGTCGCCGGCGCGCAGGCCGGCGGCTTCGGCCGGCGAGTCGCGCGAAACTTCGCCGACCAGCGGCGGGATCAGCCAGTGCTGCGGCACCAGGCCGATCTCGCGCAGCGCGGTGCGTTCGTTGACGCCGTCCGGCAGCCGATCCAGCGGCAGGGTGCGGATGCGGCGGTCGCCGCGTGCGGTCTCGACCTCGACCGCCACCGGCCGCTTGTCGAGCGCGGCCACGGTCAGGGCCATCAGCGCGTGCGACCAAGTCTCGACCGGCCTGCCGTCGACGCGGGTCAGGCGGTCACCGCGCTCGAAGCCGGCCGCGGCGGCCACTCCGTCGGCGCGGCCGACATTGGGCAGGAAGTCGGGCTTGCCGACCACGAACATCAGCCACAGCAGACCGACGCAGAGCAGCAGGTTGAACAGCGGGCCGGCGGCGACGATGGCGATGCGTTGGCCGACTGGCTTGCTGTTGAAGGCCTCCTGCCGGGCTTCGACGGGCACCTGGCCCTCGCGCTCGTCGAGCATCTTCACATAGCCACCCAGCGGGATGGCGGCGATCACGTACTCGGTGCCGTCCTTGCCGCGACGCGACCACAGTGGCCGACCGAAGCCCACCGAGAAGCGCAGCACGCGCACGCCGCAGCGGCGCGCGACCCAGTAATGGCCGAACTCGTGGAAGGTGACCAGGATGCCGAGACTGACGATCAGCCACCAGATCGAGCCGAAGAAGGCTTCCATTTCAGTTCGCGAACCTCGTGATCAGGGCGGAGGCCTGGCGGCGGGCTTCCGCGTCCGCAGCCTGGAGAGCGTCGAGCGAGTCGGCGGGCGAGTCCGGCACCGCCTCCAGGGTGGCGGCGATGAGTGCCGGAATCCCTAGGAAACCCAGTCGGCGCTGAAGAAAGGCTGAAACGGCCACTTCGTTGGCGGCGTTGAGGATGGCCGGGGCGGTGCCGCCGGCGCGCAGTGCGGCGTAGGCCAGACCCAGGCAGGGGAACGTGGCGTGATCGGGCGGTTCGAAGTCGAGCCGGGCGATGGCGGCGAGATCGAGCGAGGCGACGCCCGAGCTCACCCGCTCCGGCCAGGCCAGGCCGCAGGCCAGTGCGGTGCGCATGTCGGGGTTGCCGAGTTGGGCCAGCACCGAGCCGTCGACGTAGTCGACCAGTGAATGCACCACGCTCTGTGGATGCACGACCACCTCGATGCGCTCGGGCGGCAGACCGAACAGCCAGTGCGCCTCGATCACCTCCAGCCCCTTGTTCATCAGGGTGGCGGAATCGACCGAGATCTTGCGGCCCATGCGCCAGTTCGGGTGGGCGCAGGCCTGCTCGGGCGTCACCTCGGCCAGGCGTTCGCGGGTCCAGCCGCGGAACGGGCCGCCGGAGGCGGTGAGCAGGAGCCGATGCACGCCGCTGTGCAGGGCACGGTCGGCCGGCAGACACTGGAAGATGGCGTTGTGCTCGCTGTCGATCGGAATGATGCGCGCGCCGTGGGCGTCGGCCTCGCGCACCAGCAGCGCACCGGCCAGTACCACCGATTCCTTGTTGGCCAGCAGCAGGCGTTTGCCGGCGCGCGCCGCGGCCAGGGTGGAGGCCATGCCGGCGGCACCGACGATGGCGGCGATCACCGTCTCGCAGTGCACCGAGGCGGCGACCTCGGCCACGGCTTCGGCGCCGGCCATCGGCAGGGTGTGCAGACCGGCCGCGTCCAGGCCGTCGCGCAGGCGGGCGTAGCCGTCCGGGTCGGCGATCACGGCGACCTCCGGCCGGAAGCGGCGGCACAGGTCGAGCAGGGCATCGACGCGGGTGTTCGCCGCCAGCACGGTGGCGCGGAAGCGTTCCGGGTGGCGGGCGATCACGTCCAGCGCCGAGCCGCCGATGGAGCCGGTGGCGCCAAGCACCGCGATGCGTTGCGGGGTCATCGTCGTCTCACAGTCCCAGCCAGACCTTGCCCAGCGCGAACACCGGCAGGGCGGCGAGCAGGCTGTCGATGCGGTCGAGCACGCCACCGTGGCCGGGAATCAGGTCGCCGGAGTCCTTGCACCCGGCATGGCGCTTGAGCAGGCTCTCGTAGAGGTCGCCGA
>JBEQAM010000017.1:0-14797 GCA_041640375.1 Rehaibacterium sp.
GTGGACGCGCCGGCGCATTGAGCCGATGCGAACCTCGCGCATGCCGCCGTGGTCCATTGCCCGTAGTGGCGGCGTGAGCCGCGACCGGATGACCCGCGCCATGGCCAGTCGCGGCTCACGCCGCTACCACGGACGAGGACATGAGGTGACGCGATGAAATACCTCCACCTCATCTGGGCCGCCCTGTTCCGCAAGAAGACCCGTACGGTGTTCACCCTGCTGTCGCTGGCGACGGCCTTCCTGCTGATCGGGCTGCTGCAGGCGGTCAACTCGGTGCTGGCCAGCGGGGCCGACTTCCTCGGCGCCGACCGGCTGATCGTGCAGGCGCGCAGCAGCTTCACCCAGCCGCTGCCGATGCGGATGCTGCCGCAGATCGAGGCGATTCCGGGCGTGTCGCGCGTCGGCCACTCGCAGTTCTTCGGCGGCGTCTATCAGGACCCGCGCAATTTCTTCCCGCAGTTCGCGGTCAACCCGCAGCGGCTGTTCGACACCTACCCGGAGTGGGTGCTGGGCGAGGACGAGAAGCGCGCCTTCATCTCCACCGCCAACGGCGCCATCGCCGGGCGCATCCTCGCCGAGAAGCACGGCTGGAAGATCGGCGACATCATTCCGCTGACCAGCTTCATCTGGACCCGGGCCGGCGGCAGCCGCGCCTGGGAGTGGAAACTGGTCGGCATCTTCGACGGCCGCGACCGCGAGTGGCAGGACCGCGCCAACCTGATGTACCTCAACTACGCCTACTTCGACGAGGCGCGCAGCGGCGGCAAGGGCCTGGCCGGGGTCTACGTGGTGCGGGTGTCCGACCCGGCCGAGTCCGGGCGCGTCGCCGCCGCCATCGACGCCCGCTTCGAGAATTCGCCCGACGAGACCAAGACCCAGACCGAGCAGGAGTTCCAGCTCGGCTTCCTGCGCCAGCTCGGTGACATCGGCTTCATCGTCAACGCGATCTCGGGGGCGGTGTTCTTCACCATCCTGATCCTCACCGGCTACACCATGAGCCAGGCGGTGCGCGAGCGCGTGCCGGAACTGGCGGTGCTCAAGTGTCTGGGCTTCACCGACCGCGCCGTGCTGGCGCTGGTGCTGGCCGAGGCGCTGCTGTTGTGCGCACTGGGTGCGCTGGCAGGGATGCTGCTGGCGAAGGCGGCGCTCGGCCTGCTGCCGGCCGAGTACGCGGCGGTGCGGCTGGGCGGCGACGTGTGGCTGTTCGCCGCGATCAGCACCGTCGCGCTGGCCGTCGCGGTCGGCCTGCCGCCGGCGCTGCATGCGATGCGGCTGAAGATCGTCGATGCCTTGGCGGGGCGATAGCGATGCGCGCATCTATCCGTAGGCGCGGCGATGATGGAGGCCACGCATGAGCACCTTCCGCCAGGTCCGCGAGATCGTCTGGATGAACCTGCGCAGCATCCCGCAGCGCTTGGGCGCCTCGCTGGTGATCGTGATCGGCATCGGCGGCGTGGTCGGCGTGCTGGTGGCGATGCTGTCGATGTCGACCGGGCTGGACAAGACGCTCACCGCCACCGGCCGCGACGACCGCGTGGTGATCCTGCGCGGCGGTGCCAATGCCGAGCTGTCGAGCTTCCTCGACCGCGCCGCGTGGACGCAGGTCAAGTACGACCCGGCCGTGGCGCGCGGCGCGGACGGGCTGCCGCTGGCTTCGGGCGAGATCATCGTCATCACCGAGGTGCCGCGGCGCGGCCAGCGCACCGGTGCCAACGTCACCCTGCGCGGGGTCGAACCCAACGGCTTCGCGCTGCGGCCGGAAGTGCGGATCCTCGAAGGCCGGCGTTTCCGTCCCGGCCTGCGCGAGCTCATCGTCGGCCGCGGCGCGCATGAACAGTTCGAGGGGCTGGAGGTCGGCCGCGAGCTGCGTTTCCGCGGCTCGGACTGGCGCATCGTCGGCATCTTCGAAAGCGGCGACGCGCACGACTCGGAGCTGTGGACCGACACCCAGACCGCGCAATCGGCCTTCAACCGTACCGGCGTGTCCTCGGTGCTGGTGCAGCTGACCGACGTCGACGCCTTCGAGCCGCTCAAGCGACGCCTGACCACCGACCCGCAGCTCAACGTCGATGTGTTCCGCGAGCGCGACTACTTCGGCGCGCAGGCGGCCGGGCTGACCCGGCAGATCGGCTTTCTCACCGGCATCGTCGCCGCGATCATGGCGGTGGGCGCGCTGTTCGGCGCACTCAACACGATGTACTCGGCGGTGTCGGCGCGCACGGTGGAGATCGGCACGCTGCGCGCGCTCGGTTTCGGCCGGCTGCCGGTGGTGGCCTCGGTGATGGCCGAGGCCATGGTGCTGTCGCTGGTCGGTGGCCTGCTCGGCGCCGGCATCGCCTACGGCCTGTTCAACGGCTACTCGGTGTCCACGCTGGGCGGCGGCTTCACCCAGGTCGCCTTCAACTTCGCGGTGACGCCGGGGCTGGTGCTGCAGGGCCTGGTCTGGGCGCTGGGCATCGGCTTTCTCGGCGGCCTGATGCCGGCGCTGCGCGCCGCCCGCCTGCCGGTGACCACCGCGCTGCGCGCGCTGTGATGCGCCGCAGGCCCTACCGCTTCTGCCGCGACAGCATGACGATGGCCACGCCGAGCAGGATCACCGCCATCGCGCCGATGGCGTGCACACCGAAGCGCTCGCCGGCCAGCAGCGCGCCGAGCAGCACCGCCACCGGCGGGTTGACGTAGGCGTAGCTGGTGGCCAGCGCCGGGCGTACGTGATCGAGCAGCCAGACGTAGGCGCTGAAGGCGACGATCGAACCGAACACCGCCAGGTAGCCCACCGCCAGCAGCGGGCGCGGCGCCGGCCATTCGACGATGCGCTCGCCGAGCGCCCAGCCGAGCGCGACCAGCAGCACCCCGCCGGCGAGCATCTGCCCGGCGGTGCTCATGAAGGCGGTCGGCAGGTCGCGATCGCGGCTCCAGATCGAGCCCCAGGCCCAGGCTGCCGGTGCCAGCAGCAGGGCGATGGCGCCGCGCGGTGAGGCGCTGAGGTCGCTGCCGGCGTTGAGCCAGAGCACGCCGGCGAAGCCGATCGACAGTCCCAGCCACTCGCCGCGGCTGGGCTGGCGGCCCCTGAGCCAGCCGAACAGTCCGGCCCACAGCGGCAGGCTGGCGACCGCGATCGCCGCCAGGCCCGAGGACACCTCCTGCTGGGCGACGCAGACCAGGCCGTTGCCCATCAACATCATCAACACGCCCATCACCGCGAGGTTCTTCCACTGCGCCCGGGTCGGCGCGGCGTAGCCGCGCCAGCGCAGCACGGCGTAGAAGGCCAGCCCGGCGGCGAGAAAGCGCAGCCCGGCCATCAGCAGCGGGGGAAAACCCTCCAGCCCGAAGCGGATGCCGAGGTAGGTCGAACCCCAGATCAGATACACCGCCAGCAGCGCGGAGACGACGGCGGCGGTGGAGGCGGGTCGGGGGACGGCCGGGACGACGACGGACATGCGCGGGCTCGCGGGCAGGGCGTTGGGGAAACGCGCCGGACGCGCATTCTAGGTCGCGCCAGGTCGCGGCGGGCGCAACCCGGCGGACACAAAGCGGCGATATGCGGACAAGTCCCCGATGTCGCGCCTACCCGTCGCCCTGCTCGGCGGCGAGCAGGGCCTGCTTGCACGGCAGGCCCCAGCGGTAGCCGCCGAGGCTGCCGTCGCCGCGGATCACGCGATGGCAGGGCACCAGCACGGCCAGGCGGTTCTGCGCGCAGGCACGGGCCACGGCGCGCACCGCGCGCGGGGCGCCGATGGCGGCAGCGACCTCGCCGTAGCTGCGCGTCTCGCCGGGCGGAATGCGCATCAGCGCCTGCCAGACCTTGTGCTGGAAGGCGGTGCCGACCACCTCGATCGGCAGCCGTTCGCGCACCCGGCGCCCGGTCAGAGCGACGGCGACCGCGCGCACGCGCGGGGCGACGAATTCGTCGGCGCCAGCGTCGACGCGCACCAGCGTGGCACGCGGGAATTCGGCGCGCAGTTCCGCTTCCAGCGCGGCCTCGTCCTCGCCCAACGACACCGCGCAGACGCCGCGTGCGGTGACCGCGACCAAGGCGCGGCCGAGACGGGTGTCGATCACGGTCCAGCGCAGCGTCTCGCCCTCGCCGCCGCGGCGGTAGCGGGCCGGCGTCATGCCGAGCCGGGCCGCGCCGTTCTCGTAGATCCGGCTGGGCGAGCCGAAACCGGCGTCGTAGAGCGCGGTGGTGACGTCGGCGCCGGCGCGCAGCCCACGCTTGAACGCCTGCAGGCGGCGCCGGGCGCGGTATTCGGCCGGCGTGAGGCCGAAGCGGGCGCGGAAGCGGCGCAGCAGCGCATGCGGGCCGACGCCGGTGGCGTCGGCGAGCTGCTGCAGGGTGTGCTCGCCGCGGTCGAGCAGGCGCCGGGCCTGCTCGACGGGATCGCCGGCGATGTGGGCTGCGGCCTCGGACATGCGGCCACCTTAGCCGGCGGCGGGCCGGGCGACTATCCGCGTTTTGCGCTTCAGCGCCGGGTGGTCGGCGTGGGAGCGGTCACGGCCGCGATCCGGAGGGCGCTGGCCCGGGCCTCAATCGACCCAGGCGACACCGCGCCGCTCGGCCTGCACGTGGGCGTGCACGCGGCCGGCCAGCTGCCGGTCGCGGCTGAGCAGGTCGATGGCATCGGCGAGGATCGCGGCCGATTCACGCAGCAGGGCATCGGGACGGCGCTCCTGCTCGCGCTCGGCGGCGGCGTCGGCGGCGACGTCGCGCTCGTCGGCCTGCAGGCCGTCGTCGCTGCTGCTGCGGGCCAGGCTGGGGGCGTCGATGCCCAGCGCCTTGCGTGCCTCCTCGCGCGCCTTGCGGCGAGCCTCGATGCGCTCGCGCTCGGCGCGGCGCACGTCGATGTTCAGCGAGATCTCCTTGCGGGCACGCTGGGCGCGGTACTCGGCCACGTCCTCGCGCCACCACTGGAACTCGGGGTCCTCGGCCACACGCGCCTCGTGGCGCTTGGCGAGCAGCGGCAGCAGTGGCCCGAAGTCGCCCAGGCGCGGGTGCGGCGCGGGGGCGATCTTCGTCCACGGCAGCGCGTTGTCGTAGCTGCTCTCGCCGTACTCGCTGGCGTCGAGGGTGACCGGGAACTGGATGTCCGGCAGCACGCCCTTGTGCTGGGTGCTGCCGCCGGCCGGCCGGAAGAACTGCGCCACCGTCAGCCGCACCTGGCCGAAGCGCGCGGTCTCGTTGCGCGGCCAGCGGTCCAGGTCGATCAGGTTCTGCACGGTGCCCTTGCCGAAGGTCTGCTCGCCGATGATCAGGCCGCGGCCGTAGTCCTGGATGGCGGCGGCGAAGATCTCCGAGGCCGAGGCCGAGGCACGGTTGGTCAGCACCGCCAGCGGACCGTCCCAGGCCACGCCGCCGCTGCGGTCGGACTCCACGCTGACCCGGCCGCCGGCCTCGCGCACCTGCACCACCGGACCGGAGTCGATGAACAGGCCGGTCAGCTCGATCGCCTCGTTGAGCGAGCCGCCACCGTTGTTGCGCAGGTCCATGACCACGCCGTCGACCCGCTCGGCCTTCAGCTCGGCGAGCAGGCGGGCGACGTCGCGGGTGGCCGAGGTGTAGTCGGGGTCGTTGCGGCGGCGGGCGTCGAAGTCCTGGTAGAAGGTCGGCAGGGTGATCACGCCGATGCGGCGCTGGCCTTCCTCGGTGTCGATGGTGAGGATCGAGCGTTTGGCGGCCTGCTCCTCCAGCTTGATCTTGTCGCGCACGATGGCGACTTGCTCGTGCTTGCCGTCGAGACCGGCCTCGGCCGGCAGCACGTCGATGCGCACCACGCTGTCCTTGGGGCCGCGGATCAGCTCGACCACGTCGTCGACGCGCCAGCCGACCACGTCGGTCATCGGGCCGGAGCGGCCCTGGCCGACCGCGACGATGCGGTCGCCGGGCTTGATCTTGCCGCTCATCGCCGCCGGGCCGCCCGGCACGATCGAGCGGATGACGACGAACTCGTCCTGGCGCTGCAGCACCGCGCCGATGCCTTCCAGCGACAGCCGCATGGAGATGTTGAAGTTCTCCGAGGTGCGCGGGGTCATGTAGCCGGTGTGCGGCTCGATGGCCGTCGCATAGGCGTTCATGAAGGTCTGGAACACGTCCTCGGACTTGAGCTGGCGGATCCGCGACTCGAGGTTGGCGTAGCGCTTGTCCAGGGTCTTGCGGATCTCCTCGTCCTTGCGTCCGGCCAGCTTCAGGCGCAGCGCGTCGTTCTTGACGTACTGCCGCCACAGCTCGTCGAGCTCGGCGCGGTCGGCGGCCCAGGGCTGGTCCTTGCGGTCGTAGCGCCAGGTTTCATCCCTGCTGAAGTCGAAGTCCTTCCCGACCAGCGCGCGGGCATGGGCGACGCGCTCGCCGACGCGCTGCACGTAGAGGTTGAAGATGTCGAACACCGGCTGCAGGTTGCCGGTGCGGATGGCGTCGTCCAGGCGGGTACGCCAGGCGTCGAACTTCTCGATGTCCTCGGCCAGGAAGAACAGCCGCTCGCCGTCGAGTGCGTCGAGGTAGCGCTTGTAGATCTCGGCCGAGAGGGCGTCGTCCAGCGCGCGCGGCTTGTAGTGGTAGCGGCTGTCACTGAACAGGCCGTAGACCAGTCGCGCCGCGCCCGCCTGGTCGGCGGTCGGCGCCAGCCCGACGCCGGCGGACGGGCCGCTCTGCGCCGCCATCGCGAACGGCAGCAGGGCGACCAGCAGCAGCAAACCAACGCGCTTGAACATCGGTACTTTCCTCGCGGCCGTGATGGCCAAAACCTTCGATCGCGGACGGCACGCGGAGTTCGGACCGCCAGCTTGCGCCGCAGGTCCGGGCCGGGCCTGTGCCAGACGTAACCGCCCGCGACCACTATGCCGGATTCCGGCGCGGATGGCTGAACCGTCGGGAAAGCCACGGTGCGGGCCCGGGACTCGGGGGCCGGGAGGCGGATCACGGGCCGGTCATCCCGGCTTGCCGGGATGAGGGGGATGGCGGCGCCAGGCGCGCCCGCCGGTCGATCGCCTGCCGCGGCGCGTCCGCGGTCCCGGCGCCTCAGCCCGTGACGCCCGCTTCCGCCGCCATCCGGTCGGCGTGGTAGGACGAGCGCACCATCGGGCCGGAGGCGACGTGGCTGAAGCCGAGTTCGTAGCCGAGCCTCTCCAACGCGGCGAACTCGTCCGGGGTCCAGTAGCGCATCACCGGATGGTGGTGCGGGGTGGGCTGCAGGTACTGGCCGATGGTCACCATGTCCACGTCGTGGGCGCGCAGGTCGCGCAGCGCCTCGACGACCTGCTCGAAGCTCTCGCCCAGGCCCAGCATGATGCCGGACTTGGTCGGGATCGCCGGGTGCTGCGCCTTGAAGCGCTTGAGCAGGGTCAGCGACCACTGGTAGTCGGCGCCCGGCCGCACGTTCGGATACAGCGGCTGGACGGTCTCGATGTTGTGGTTGAACACGTCCGGCGGGGCGGCCGCGAGGATCTCCAGCGCCCGGTCCATGCGGCCCTTGCCGCGGAAGTCGGGGGTGAGGATCTCGATCTTCGTGCCCGGGCTGAGCGCGCGCACCCGGGTGATGCAGTCGACGAAGTGCTGGGCGCCGCCATCGCGCAGGTCGTCGCGGTCCACCGAGGTGATGACGACGTATTTCAGGCCCATGTCGGCGACGGTACGCGCCAGGTTCTCGGGCTCGCCGGCATCGGGCGGCTTGGGCCGGCCGTGGGCGACGTCGCAGAACGAGCAGCGGCGGGTGCAGACCTCGCCGAGGATCATGAAGGTGGCGGTGCCGTGGCCGAAGCACTCGTGGATGTTGGGGCAGCTGGCTTCCTCGCAGACCGTCACCAGCCGGTTCTGGCGCAGCTTGGCCTTGAGCTTCTGCACCGCGTTGCCGGATGGGATGCGCACGCGGATCCAGCTCGGCTTGCGCAGCACCGGCGCGTTCTCGTCGAACTTGACCGGACTGCGGGCGATCTTGTCCTCGCCGAGCTGCTTGCGGCCCGCCTCGAGCAGGCCGGCGCCGCCGGTCTCGACGATCTGCAGCGGGATGGACTTGATGGCGGCGGTGTCGGTCATGGCGGCGACGTTGTGGCGTGCGAGGAGCGGCTCAAGCCACTCCTGCGGGGGAAGTCAGGCGGCGACGAGGTCGGGGAGCTCCGGCGTCCATTCCGGTGTCAGGCCCAGTTCACGGGACAGCGCCGCGACCAGCGGCGGCTTGACCGCGTCCAGGCCCGAGGGGCCGCCCAAGTCTAGCACCGAGGTCACCTGCAGGCCCTGGTAGCCGCAGGGGTTGATGCGGCGGAACGGCTCCAGATCCATGGCGATGTTGAAGGCCAGGCCGTGGAAGGTGCAGCCGCGCCGCACCCGCAGGCCCAGCGCCATCACCTTGGCGCCGTTGACGTACACGCCGGGGGCGCCGTCCTTGCGGTGGGCGGCGATGTTCCAGTCGGCCAGCACGTCGATGACGGCCTGCTCGATGCGCTCGACCAGCTCGCGCACGCCGAGGCCGAGCCGGCGCAGGTCCAGCAGCGGGTAGGCGACCAGCTGGCCGGGGCCGTGATAGGTCACCTGGCCGCCGCGATCGACCGGGATCACCGGGATCTCGCCCGGCGCCAGCACGTGCTCCATCTTGCCGGCCTGGCCGAGGGTGAAGACCGGGTCGTGCTCGACCAGCCACAGCTCGTCCGGGGTGTCCGGACCGCGGGCGTCGGTGAGCCGCTGCATGGCGCGCCAGACCGGCTCATAGGGCTGGCGGCCCAGTTCGCGGACGCGCCAGGCACGTCCGTTCACAGTGTCCACCTGATCTCCGGGCAGGCGCGCAGGGCGCCGTGGGCGGCGTCGTAGTCCTCGCGGCACTGGGCCACGAAGCTCACCGTCACCGAGACGTAGTTGCCCTTGGCGGAGGGACGGATGCGCACGGTCTCCTCCAGCACGGTCAGGCCGGCCGCCTGCAGGCGGGCCGGGACGAGCAGGTGCAGCTCGCCCTCGACCGCGCCCATGGCGCTGATCTCGAAGGTGCCGGGGAACTGGAAGCCGTGCCCGGGGTTGTCGGAGCGGATGGTCATGGCTCCGATTATCGGGGCGGGGATGGTGAATCCCAAGCCGGGGCCGGCACGCCCGCGGCGCGCCATCATGCGCGGGCCTGCGCTCAGAACCGGTAGACCAGCGACACCGTGACCACGTGGGTGCGGTAGTCGGGGCTGTCCTCGGCCAGCAGGATCACGTTGGCCAGCTGGTTGGCGGCGACGCCGTCCAGCGCCCAGTCGGTCGAACGGTAGCGCTCGTACCACCAGCGCAGGCGTACGGACCAGTCCTCGTGCAGCCGCCAGCTGCCGTGCAGGCTCAGCGACTCCAGTCGCGTGGTGTTCGGTGGCAGCGCGGCGACGCTGAGCGCGCTGCCCGCGCTCAGGTCGATGGTGTTGTCGGAGCGGGCGGTCAGCAGGTCGGCGCCGAGCTGGTAGCGGGCCGGACGCGGCTTGAAGGCGACGCCGAGCCCGGCGCTGTCGACTTCGTCGCGATGGCGGGCGCGCCAGCGCCGCGCCGGGTCGACGGCGTCGGCCAGGCGGGTGGCGGTGCGGATGCTGGCGCCGGTCTGGTCGAAGTCGAAGCTCTCGCGGCTGTAGAAGCCGTGGAAGGACAGCGCCTCGGCCGGCACGAAGGCGGCATCCAGCGTCAGCGCGCGCGCGCGGGCGGCGGTCAGGCCGAGCTCCGAGCGCGTGTAGTCCTCATCGGTCCAGCTGCCGTCCAGGCCGAAGGTCCAGCGCGGGGTCGGGGTGAAGTTCACCCGCAACTGCGCGCGCTCGCGCTCGCGGTCGGCCAGGTACCAGCGGCGCAGGCCGGGCGGGTTGTCCCACTGGCCAGGCACGGTCGCGGTGTAGGCCGGCGCGTAACCGGACAGGAACGGCTCGCTGCCGTGGTAGGTCGAGCCGCTGCGGTCGGTGCGCGACAGCGTCAGTGCGGCATCGACGCGATCGCCGAAGCCGCGCTGCAGCGAGAGCGAGAACAGATCCTCGTCGGCGCGCGCGCGCACCGAGTAGGTGCGGTCGGTCTGGCGCCGCTGGATCGCGCCCGACAGCCGGGTGCGGCCGTCGATGCGCCAGCCGGCCTCCACCCGCAGGCGCTGTTCGCGGAAGCTGGCCGGCTCGTTGAAGCGGCGCCGGCTGCTGGTGGCGGACACGTCCTGGTTCTGCGAGTCGCCGCCGATGTAGACGTATTCGTCGCGCGGGGTGCGGTTGTCGCGGTCGTCGTAGCGGTAGCTGGCGGCCCAGTGCAGCCGCGGGTGCGGGCGCGCGCTGATGCGCAGGTTGGCCACGGTGGTGTCGATGCGGCCATCGAGCGAGGCGCGCGGCAAGGGCTGCACGATACTGGCGGCCAGTGCGGGGTTGACGGTGTAGGGCAGGAAGGGATCGTTCTGGGTCATCCGCCCGAGGGCGATGTCGGCGGTGACCCGGGTGCGCGCGGAAACATTCCAGCCGCCCAGCGCGCTGGCCTGGTGGAAGCGGTTGTCGGGTGGCAAAGCGATGCGGCCCTGGCCGGTGGGAAAGCCGGTGGTCGGGCCCCAGCCGGCGATCTGCGTGAACGGGTTCTGCCAGGTCAGCGCGGCATTGGCGTTCTCGAACTCGGACAGGTGGTAGCGCAGCTCGAACTGGCTCTTGCGGCCGCTGTAGCGGGCGGCGGCGTCGAACTCGCGGGTCCGGTAGTCGATCGGCTCGGGCAGCAGGGCGGCGCGCGGGTTGCCGCCGGTGTTGCCGATCACGCCGCCCAGGCTCTTGAGGCCGTCGCGCGCCTCCTGGCGGAGGTCTGCGGTCAGTTCCCAGTGGCCCGGCAGCAGTTTGGCCAGGCCCAGGCCGACGCGGCGGCGCGCCACTTCCAGCTCGGCCTCGCCCAGGCTCGGCAGCAGCCGCGTCATCGCGGCGGTGCTGGCGCCACCGACCCAGTCGGACGGCAGCGTGAGGGTGTCGCCACCGACGCCGGCGAACGGCGTCTTGACCGTGCCGCGCCGGGTCGGCAGTCGGTCGTAGTCGACGCGCACGCGGTAGTCGCCCTGGCGGCCGAACACCACCTGCGCCTCGCGCGAGCGCAGGCCGAGGTCGTCGGCACGCACGCGCACATAGTCGGCGCTCGCCCCGTCATGCGGACCACGGCGCAGATACTCCAGCCGCAGCACGCCGTAGCCGCCCTGCTGGTCGTAACCGCGCCGGCGGCCATAGCGGACGGCGTCGTCGCTGATGTAGCCGAGGCCGAATTCGAGGGTGTTGCGGGTCTGCGTCAGCTCGGCGAGCTGCCCGGCATCGGGCGGTGCTGTGGTGGCTTCGTCGAGGGTGAATTCGTCCTCCTGCGCCAGCGCGAGGGCTGGTGCCATCAGGCTGGCCGCGATCGCCAACCGCAGCGGTCGCGGACGGTGAGGGAGCGTTCTGGCGGTCATGGCGCACCTCGACGCGGGCATGGGTGCCGGTCAGCGCGTGATGCGCGGGCCGGACGGGTGGTTGCTGCCGTGCACCTGCGAATGGCAGTTCAGGCAGTTCTTGCCGAGCAGTTGCTGCGCGCCGGAGGGCGTGGCGGCGCCCGGCAAGCCGGTGCCGCTGTAGGCGGTGCTCGGATGCATCTGCGCCAGATGGCACTCCTGGCACAGGAACGGGCCGCGCGTCCTGAGCATCGCCGGGTGCACCGAACCGTGCGGGCGGTGGCAGAGGGTGCAGTCCTCGCGTACCGGCGCGTGCTCCCACAGGAACGGCCCGCGCTTCTCGGCGTGGCAGGTGTAGCAGGTCTCGTTGACGGTGCTGGCGGCCAGCAGGCTTGGGCCGCTTCCGCCGTGCGGGTTGTGACAGTCGCTGCACGCGAGCTTGCCCTCGTGCACCGGATGCGAGAATGGCCGCAGCATTTCGGCGCGCTGGGTCTGGTGGCAGGCGTAGCAGACCTCGGCCTGGGTGGCCTTGGCCAGCACCGGATCGGCGCCGGTGTGGATGGTGTGGCAGGCGCCACAGCTCATGTCCGCGAAGTCGTGCGCGCTGCCCTGCCAGTGCATCCGTGCGCTGCCCTCGTGGCATTGCAGGCAGACCTGGTTGCCGGCGGCGGTGTGCGACTGCGCGCCCTGGAACAGCACGTCCGGCGCCGCCCGCCTGCCGCCGCGCGGCGGGCGCATGTGCGCCTCGCTGGGGCCGTGGCAGCTCACGCAGGCCTGGTCGGCGAACGGTGTGCGCGGATCGGCCATCACCGCATGCGGCGACTTGAGGATGGACAGCACCGGGTAGTCGTCGGCCTCGTCGTGGCAGCGGGTGCAGGTGCGGTAGCCGTCCTTCTCGGCATGCGCCGGCTGCTGCGCCAGCGCGGGCGCCAGCCACAGCGCCAGGGCGAGCAGCAGCAGGCGGGCGGATCGCGTCGATGTGTCCATGGGCTTCTCCCCGGTGGTCCGTTTCGCCGGTCAGCGCTTGCCGGCGACGAAGTCGGCGCTGCCGCCGTCGAGCGTCAGGCTGTGCTCGAACGAGACGTAGTGGTAGCGGTGGTCGGCATGGCCGTCGTGGACGGCGAACGCGACCATGTAGGTCTTGCCTGGCGCCAGTGTTTTCTGCCCGCGTGCCATCGCTTTGAGCGGCCGGCTGAGCAGCACGGTCCACTCGCCGTCGGCGAAGTTGGCCTCGGCGCGCACCGGCGTCTGTGGATCCTTGTGACGCCGTTCGAGGATGTGGGCGCCGACCGCCTGCGCCGCCTGGCCCGGGTTGAGCTTGGCCTGCCAGTACTCCAGGAACACGCCCTGGCCGATGAGCTGCTCGAGCTCGGCCTCCGGCTTGAGGTTCTCGCCGCCGCCCTGGCGGGTCAGCCGCACCCGCGAGGCGCCGAGGTATTTCTGGATGCGCCCGCCCTCCGGCGCACTGGCCATGCCCATGGCGTCGTCGTGGCAACTGCCCCAGCAGCCGGCGCGGCCGGCCTCGCGCACGCTGCCGTCGTCGAGCATCACGGTGACGCGGCTGGCCACGTCCGGGTCGAGCTTCTTCGCCAGCGGTGGACCGGGCTGCCACCGCAGGCGGAAGTACAGGCGCTCGCCGTCGTGCGCGGTCTTCACCCGCAGGGTGAGGCTGCCGGCCTTGCCGGGGATCGGCGCCGGTTCGAGCGCGCCGCCGCCGACGATGGCGGCGCCGATGTCGCGTTCCTCGCCCTCGTGACAGCCGCGGCAGCTGCGGCCCTCGCGGAATTTCGGCCCGCCGCTGTGGTCGCGCTCGGTCAGCGCCCATTCCCACGAGGCCTGGCCGGGGTAGAACAGTGTCAGCTCGCGCTCGGGCACCTGGCTCCAGTCGACCGCCTGCGCCGGCAGCGCAGCCAGCAGGAGCAGCAACCCGGCGCCGGCGAGGGGCCGGAGCGGGATCTGGGTGTCACGTACCTGTCGGTTCATGGGGCCACCTCCGCGGGCCGTGCCGTGTCAAAGCGTGAAATCCTCTTCCTCCGCCGCTTCGGGCCGGGTGGGGAGCCTGTGGGCGATGCCCTGGTGGCAATCGATGCAGGTCTCGCCGCTGGCCTGTGCGTCCAGATGCCGGGCGCGAGCGCGCGGCTTCTGCGCCTCCAGCGCCATCCGCACGGGGTCGTGGCATTCGCGGCATTCGCGCGAGTCGTTGGCCTTCATGCCGGCCCAGACCGACTCGGCCAGGCGCGCACGGTGCGCCTCGAACTTTTCCGGCGTGTCGATGCGGCCCATCAGGTGGCTGGGCACTTCGACGAAGGTGGCCTTGATCTTGCGCGCCAGCTTGGGAATGAAGGCGCGCGGCACGTGGCAGTCGGCGCAGGTGGCGCTCACGCCGCTGCTGTTGCGGTAATGCGGCGACTGGCGGTACTCGGCGTACACGAACTCGCGCATCGCGTGGCACGAGGTGCAGAACGGCATCGTGTTGGTGTACTCGACGAAACCGGTGAACCCGGCCGCGAAGGCGATTGCCGCGACGAAACCCGCAGCCAGCAGCGTGCCCGCGGCGACACCGGCGCTCGGTCGCCGCAACCACTGCCATATTCGGGAAATGCTGGCTCGCATGGCGCGCTCCCCATCGGCCACGACCCGTGCCGCCCTGGCCCGTTGCGCGCGCATGCCACCTCGCAGCACTGCCCAGCGCCTGCCCGCGCGATGGCGGTGGCCGGGCCACCGCACCTGTTGCTGCCCGTGCAGTCTAGGCGCGGATGCCGCGCCCGTCGTTGATTTCGATCAAGTCGGCGGGCGCTGGCGCCCCGGCGGCTTCACTGCGCCCTGGTCGGTGCCGGATCGCGGGCGCCGAACACGTTCAGGCCCTTGAGCACGTTCAGCGCCTCGCGGACGGCGAAGTCGACCTCCTCGCTGCCCGCCTCGTCCGCGGGGACGCTGTCCTCCTCGTCGCCGCGCAGGTGGCCGGGCAGGTCGCGCTCGCGCAGGCTGGGCGGGCGGGTGTCGCCGCGGCGCTCGTAGTCCTCGGCCAGGACGATGTCGGGCTTGATGCCGGCGGCCTGGATCGAGCGGCCGCTGGGGGTGTAATAGCGCGCGGTGGTGAGCTTGATCGAGTCGCCGTTGTCCAGCGGCAGCACGGTCTGCACCGAGCCCTTGCCGAAGCTGCGGCTGCCCATCACCAGGGCGCGGCGGTGGTCGCGCAGGGCGCCGGCCAGCACCTCGGCGGCCGAGGCGGTGCCGCTGTCGACCAGCATCACGATCGGCGCGCCGCCCAGCAGGTCGCCCGGCGTGGCGCTGAACTCGCTGGCCGAAAACGGCAGGCGGCCCTTGGTGGAGACGATCACGCCGGCGTCGAGGAAGGCATCCGCGGCCTCGATGGCGGCGTTGAGCAGGCCGCCCGGGTTGCTGCGCAGGTCGAGCACCAGGCCCCGCAAGGGCGCGTCCTT